>JAQCFD010000194.1 GCA_027618305.1 Pseudomonadota bacterium | reverse complement strand
GTGCCCGGGAACTTCCCGAAGGTGAAGCGCGGCATCTTGGTGACGACATAGTCGATGGTCGGCTCGAAACTGGCCGGGGTCGTGCCGGTGATCTCGTTGGTCAGCTCGTCGAGGGTATAGCCCACAGCGAGTTTTGCCGCGATCTTGGCGATCGGAAAACCGGTGGCCTTGGACGCGAGTGCGGACGAGCGGCTGACCCGCGGGTTCATCTCGATCACCACCATCCGCCCGTTCTTCGGGTTGATCGCGAACTGGACGTTCGAACCGCCGGTCTCGACCCCGATCTCGCGCAGGCATGCGATCGAGGCGTTGCGCATGATCTGGTATTCCTTGTCGGTCAGGGTCAGCGCCGGGGCGACCGTGATGGAATCACCCGTATGCACGCCCATCGGGTCGATATTCTCGATGGCGCAGATGATGATGCAGTTGTCCGCCTTGTCGCGGACGACCTCCATCTCATATTCCTTCCAGCCGAGCACCGATTCCTCGACCAGCACTTCGCCGACCGGCGAGGCGTCGATCCCGCCCATGACGATCTCGAAGAATTCCTCGCGGTTGTAGGCGATCCCGCCGCCCTGGCCCCCCAGGGTGAAGCTCGGGCGGATGATCGCCGGAAGGCGGACCATGTCGAGCGCCGTCGCGGCGTCCTCGCGGTTGTTGACCTGCATGGACCGTGGCGATTCCAGCCCGATCTTGCTCATCGCCTCGCGGAACTGCAGCCGGTCTTCCGCCTTGTCGATGACGTCGGCGCGCGCGCCGATCATCTCGATGCCCAGCCGGTCGAAGGTACCGTCGCGGGCCAGGGTCAGGCAGGTGTTCAGCGCCGTCTGGCCGCCCATGGTCGGCAGGATTGCGTCGGGCCGCTCGGCCTCGAGGATCTTGGTCACCATCTCGGGCGTGATCGGCTCGATATAGGTGGCGTCGGCGAATTCCGGATCGGTCATGATCGTCGCCGGGTTCGAGTTCACCAGGATGACCCGGTAGCCCTCGTCCTTAAGCGCCTTCACAGCCTGGGTGCCCGAATAGTCGAACTCGCAGGCCTGGCCGATGATGATCGGCCCGGCGCCGACGATCATGATGGATTTGATGTCTGTGCGTTTGGGCATGGTCAGCCTTGTCCGTCAATCATCGCGACGAACCGCTCGAACAGATAGTGGCTGTCATGGGGGCCGGGGGACGCCTCGGGGTGGTACTGCACGGAGAAGACCGGCGCGTCTTTCACCCGGATGCCCTCGAGGGAGCCGTCGAACAGGGACTGGTGGCTCATCTCCACATTCGCGGGCAGGGATTTTTCGAGCACCACGAAGCCATGGTTCTGGCTGGTGATCTCCACCTTGCCGGTTGCCAGATCCTTGACCGGGTGGTTTGCGCCGCGATGGCCGTGATGCATTTTTTCGGTCTTCGCGCCGAGGGCGAGGCAAAGCATCTGGTGGCCGAGGCAAATCCCGAAGATCGGCACACCCGCGTCGAGCACGCCCTTGATCATGGGGACGGCATATTTGCCGGTTGCGGCCGGGTCGCCGGGGCCGTTCGACAGGAAGACCCCGTCGGGCTTGTGGCGCAGGATATCGGCGCTGGTCGCGCTGGCGGGAACGACCGTGACCTTGCAACCGAGGCCGGCCAGCGAACGCAGGATGTTGCGCTTGGCGCCGAAGTCCACGGCCACCACATGGCGGGTCGGTTTGGTCATTTTGCCATGGCCGGATTCGAGCGCCCAGGGCGTCTCGGTCCATTCGTAGGTCTGGGCGCAGGACACGCCTTTGGCCAGGTCGGCCCCTTCGAGGCCGGACCAATCACTGGCCGCCGCGCGCAGGGTGGCCGCGTTTATGGGGGTATCGGGCTGATGGGCGATGACGCCATTGGGCGCGCCCGCGTCGCGGATATGACGGGTCAGGCGCCTTGTGTCGACACCGGCGAGGCCGACCATGTTGTTCGACTTGAGCCAAGCATCCAGATGCTCGACGGCGCGCCAGTTGGACGGGTCGGTGATATTGGCGCGCAACACGCAACCGCGTGCCGCGGGCGTGGTCGTCTCGATGTCTTCCGGGTTCGTGCCGACATTGCCGATATGCGGGAAGGTGAAGGTGATGATCTGCCCGGCGTAGGACGGGTCGGTCAGGATTTCCTGGTAACCTGTCAGCGAGGTGTTGAAGCACACCTCGGCGACGGCCATGCCGGTGGCACCAATTCCACGGCCCCAGAATACGGACCCGTCAGGCAGGACCAATGCGCCGGTCGCCCATTGGGGTTGGCTCCGGTCTTTGGGCGCGGCAACGGCCATGTCTTCCGATCCTCGGGGTGGCGGGCACAAAAAAACGCGGGGCCGCCGGGGCAAATTTGTTCCTGAGCCGACCGCAGCGCGACCGGAGGCACCTGTATGGAGCGCAAATTGCCGGGTTGTTTACGGCACCGGGCGGGAGTCGTCAAGCGCGGGCGGGAAAGAAAAAGACATTAAAAAACAAACACTTATGCATCTATTGATCTGATTGCCTTCGCCATCCAAATCCTTTACCTTCTGCCGCTTCTGCAAAAGGCCCAAAAATTCATGTTTCGCGATCAACTTCCCGAGGCGCTGCGGACGGCGTTGAAAGAAAAAGACCAGCGTGCGGTCTCGACGCTTCGCCTTATCATGGCGGCGCTGAAGGATCGTGACATCGCGGCCCGCGGCAGGGGCAATGACGAGGGGATCGACGACG
The DNA here is from genome assembly GCA_027618305.1 of Pseudomonadota bacterium. GTDB lineage: Bacteria > Pseudomonadota > Alphaproteobacteria > UBA6615 > UBA6615 > UBA8079. Next base: position 3,761 of record JAQCFD010000194.1, on the reverse strand, counting down.
ACGAGATCCTCCAGATGCTCCAGACCATGGTCAAGCAGCGTCGCGAGTCCATTTCGATGTACGAAAAGGGCGGACGCCTGGAACTGGCACAGCAGGAAGCTGAAGAGATCGCCATCATCGAGCGCTACCTGCCCGCGCAACTTGACGATGCTGCGATCGAGACCGCCGTCGATACGGTGATCGCCGATGTCGGCGCGGGCGGGCTCAAGGATATGGGGGCCGTCATGGGTGCCCTGCGTGAGGGCTATGCCGGCCAGATGGATTTCGGCAAGGCCAGTGCGATCGTCAAGGCCCGTCTCGGCGCCTGACAGGCCCCTAAACAGTCCCCGACATAATTAATTATCCTCAGGGTCTGACTCTGGCAGAGGCGCTATTCTGAGGGCCGTTACAGTCCTGGAACAGATGAGTCATGACCTTTCCGCCGCAATTTCTCGATGAGTTGCGCACGCGGCTTCCGGTGTCGGAAGTGGTGGGCAAGAAAGTGCGCCTGACCCGCAAGGGCCGCGAGTTCTCTGGGCTGTGCCCGTTCCACAACGAAAAGACCCCGTCCTTCACCGTAAACGACGACAAGGCCTTCTATCACTGCTTCGGCTGCGGCCAGCATGGCGACGTCATTAGCTTTGTGATGGAGACCGACGGGCTGAGCTTCCCCGAGGCGATCGAACGCCTCGCGAGCCAGGCCGGACTCGAGGTGCCGCAATCCTCGCCCGAGGAACGCGAACGCGCGAAGGTGCGCACGACCCTCTACGACGTGGTTGAGCAGGTTTGTGCCTGGTACGAGGAGCAACTGACCCAGTCCGGCGGGCGCGCGGCGCATGCGTATCTGCGCGAACGCGGATTTACCGAGGAGACCATCGGCCGGTTTCGCCTGGGCTTCGCACCCGATGGGCGCGGCCGCCTGCTGCAGGCCATGGAGGCGCGCGGGGTGCGTCGGGACCAGCTGGTTGAGGCGGGCCTGCTGAAGATGCCCGCCGATGATGGAAGAGGCGGCGGCGGCGAGCCCCGCGACTATTTTTTCAACCGGGTCATCTTTCCGATCAACGACAGCCGCGGTCGGGTGATTGCCTTCGGCGGGCGTATCCTGGGCGATGGTCAGCCGAAATATCTCAACTCTCCCGAGACGCCGCTCTTTCACAAGGGCCGCAGTCTCTACAATTTCACGATGGCGCGCGAGGCGTCGCGTGATGCCGGCACGGTGATCGTCGCCGAGGGTTACACAGACGTGATCGCGCTGGCGCAGGCCGGCCTGCCCAACGCCGTTGCCCCCCTGGGCACCGCCCTGACCGAGGATCAGATGCGCCTTATCTGGCGTATCGCCGATGAGCCGGTGCTGTGCTTCGACGGCGATACGGCCGGCGAACGCGCAGCCCTGCGCGCGGCGGAGCGGGCGTTGCCCCTGTTGCAGCCGGGCAAGACATTGCGCTTCACGGCGCTGCCGTCGGGCGAGGATCCCGATACGCTGATCAAGGCACGGGGTGCGGAGGGGTTTCGCACGCTTCTCGCGGGCGCCCATCATCTCGTGGATGTGATCTGGCAGTCCGAACTCTCTGCGGCAAGCCGCGACACCCCCGAGCGTCGCGCGGACCTGGAGCGACGCGTCAACGTCCGGCTGGCACAAATCGAGGATCCGGGGGTCAAATACCACTATCAACAGACCATGCGGCAGCGCCTGCGTGACCTGTTTTTTGTCGCGCGGCCTGCGAAGGGCGGCAAACAGCAGGTCCGGGGACGCCGCGATGGCCCCAGACGGCCGGAACTGGCCCCTGGGCTGGGCCCGCGCGGCGATATCGGGGCGATGAAGCTGCAGCAGGAACGGATGCTGGTCGCGATGTTGGTCAATCACCCCGATCTTTTGCATGACTCCCATGAGCCGCTGAATGAAATTTCCCTGCAGAGCAAGGACCTTGACACCCTGCTCAAAGAGATTTTAAAACACGCGGTCACCATGCCTGTGCTTGACACCAGGGACCTGCAACGCCATTTGATCGAGAACGGTTACGAAATACCGCTGAGACAGGTATTGCACACACAAGTGTACCGGCAGGCTTCGTTTGCGGCTCCGGATGCGACGATTGCAGATGCGCGTGCTGCGCTGGATGAAATTCTGGGGAAGTATCGATACCGGCGGGAACGCCTGGCCCCGGATCGAATTGATGCGACGAACGAGCTTAAGGACGACAACAACGAGACGAGCAGCAACAAACTTCTCGAGTTGGTCCGCGAAGAATCCGGTGCGGGCAGTCTGTAAGATAATTTTGGCAAGTGCGCGATAGCGCGGCATTATCCGCCGCCGCTGCGAGGGAAAATATGGCACGAAACGAAGCCCAGGAAGAAAACACCGAAGAGCGTGAAGACACGCCCGACGGTCCGCTGATGGATGGCTCGGTTCAGGGCGTCAAGAAGATGATTGCGCGCGGTAAGGAACGCGGATTCATCACCTATGACGAATTGAACGAAACCCTGCCACAGGAACAGGTGTCTTCCGAGCAGATCGAGGATGTCCTCTCGCAGCTTTCGGAAATGGGCATCAACGTCGTCGAGGAAGAAGAAAAGGACGACTCCAGCACCAAGGCGACATCGGACGACGAAACGTCTGACGCACCCGAGGTAACCAGGGCAGAGGTCGCCGTGCCGGCGACCAAGACCTGCGGGACGGGCGCCGAGGATCTGGGCCGGACGGATGATCCCGTTCGCATGTATTTGCGTGAAATGGGCTCGGTCGAGCTGCTGTCGCGCGAAGGCGAGATCGCCATCGCGAAGCGGATCGAGGCCGGCCGCGAAAAGATGATCGGTGCGATCTGTGAATCGCCGCTGACCATCCGGGCCATCATTGCCTGGCGTGACGCGCTTGAGAAGGAACAGATTCTGCTGCGCGACGTCATTGATCTGGACGCCACCCATAGCGGCGGCCCGGGCGAGGACAATTCGGCCAATGGCGGCGCGCAGGCCAATGCAGCCAATCGTGCCAACGCCCTGCGTACCAACGGCCCGGCGGCGGCTGCCGACAGCGGCGACGACAAGAAAGCCGACAACGACAACGACGACGATGACGAGGATGAAGGTGCAAACCTCTCCCTCGCGGCGATGGAAGCCAAGCTGAAGCCGGAAGTGCTGGCCCTGTTCGACACCATCGACAAGACCTACAAGAAACTGCGCAAGCTGCAGGAGCAGCGGCTGGCCGGGATGAAGAACAAGTCCGACCAGCTCTCCAGTCCGCAGGCGAAGCGCTACAGCAAGCTGCAGCATGATCTCGTCGAGTATATGGAGCAGGTGCGACTCAACAATGGCCGGATCGAGGCCCTGGTTGACGAACTGTATGGCCTCAACCGCCGGCTCACGAGCTTCGAAGGCAAGTTGCTGCGCATGGCGCTCGACGCCGGCGTGACCCGCGAGGATTTCCTCGAAGAGTATATGGGCAACGAGCTCGACCCGCGTTGGATCAGCCGGATCGCGCGGCTGAAGCGCAAGGGCTGGAAGAAGTACGCGGAAAAGAACACCGACGAGATCCGCGCCATCCGCAAGGAGGTCATCGAGATTTCCGCCCGTGTCGGCCTGCCGATTTCGGAGCTTCGGCGCATCGTCCAGACCGTCCAGCAGGGCGAGAAGGAAGCCGGCCGGGCGAAGAAGGAAATGGTCGAGGCCAATCTGCGGCTCGTGATTTCCATCGCCAAGAAATACACCAACCGCGGCCTGCAGTTTCTCGACCTGATCCAGGAAGGCAATATCGGCCTGATGAAGGCCGTCGATAAGTTCGAGTATCG
>JAQCFD010000193.1 GCA_027618305.1 Pseudomonadota bacterium | reverse complement strand
CTTCATTCGGAAACAAACCCTAACTTCAATTCGGAGGCAATTCAGGGGGCAAGGTCACGCCGGTTGGTGAATGCGGCAGATGTCCCGTACAGCACGGATATTGTGCTGCCAGAGCATCAACCCCTCAGCAACGCCGTCAGGCGGTCGAACCTTGGATCGCTTGCCAGATTTTCTGCGGCGTAACCGGGGTATCGATTTCCTTCACGCCATACTCGGCCAGAGCGTCGAGGATCGCGTTGACGATCGTTGGCGTGCCGGCGACCGTGCCCCCTTCGCCGACGCCCTTGGCACCGATCGGGTTGGATTTGCTGAACACCGGACTGAAATCGACGTTGATCTCGGGCATCATGTCCGCGCGGGGCACGCCATAGTCCATCAGCGAGCCGGCAAGCAGCTGGCCGCTCTCCGGGTCGTAGGCGACATCTTCCAGCAGGGCCTGTCCGGCACCCTGCACGACGCCGCCATGGATTTGGGCCTGTGCGAGCATCGGGTTGATCACCGTCCCGATGTCATCGACGACCGTGTAGCGATCGATGCGTACCGCACCCGTATCGGGGTCGATCTCGACCTCGGCGATGTGGCAGCCGTTCGGGAAGCTCGGCACCTCCGCCGCGAACGCGCCGACACCCTGCAGCCCGACGCCCAGTTCGCTGGGAATGTGGACCGGCATGAACGACATCTGCGCCACCTGCTTGAGGGGCATCTCCTTGTCGGTGCCGGCGATCGTGAACTTGCCGTCGCTGAACTCGATATCGGCGGCATCGGATTCCATGAAATGCGCGGCGAACTTCTTGCCGCGCTCAATGACCTCGTCCGCCGCCGCGCGCAGGGCGCTGCCGCCGACCATCATGGAGCGGGATGCGTAAGTGCCGCGCCCGATGGCCACTTCGTCGGTGTCCGCCTGGGCGAGCCGCACATCCTCGATCGGGACATTCAGCCATTCCGCCAGCATCTGAGAGAATGATGTCTCGTGGCCCTGACCATGGGACAGCACGCCCGACACGATGGTGACCGTGCCGCTGGGGTCGAACCGGATCTCCATCCGTTCGTTGAAGATGCCCGTATTGTCGACGTAGTAGACAACGCCCAGACCGCGCTTCAGGCCTTTGGCCTCGGTTGCGGCCTCGCGTGCGTCGTATCCGTCCCAGTCCGCGATGCCCCGCGCCTTGTCCAGCGCCGTCGCATAGTCGCCGGTGTCATAGGTCCAGCCCGTCAGGGTGGAATGGGGCATTTCCTCGGTCGTGATGAAGTTGATCCGGCGCAGCTCGGCCCGGTCGATCCCGGTCTCACGTGCGGCCGCGTCGACCAGTCGCTCCATGATGTAGACCGCTTCCGGCCGTCCGGCGCCGCGATAGGGCACGGTCGGCGAGGTGTTGGAGAAGACCGCCTTGTTGATCACGTCCACATTGGGAATGTTGTAGACGGTCGGCGCCAGCTTGACGGCGAACAATACGGGGATCGCACCGGCACCTTCGATGTAGGCGCCGACATTGTGCAGGGCGTGCCAGCGCAGCGCGACGAATTTGCCGTTCTCATCCAGCGCCAGCTCCGCCTCGACGGTCTGGTCGCGCCCGTGATCGTCGCCCATCATCGCTTCGCTGCGTGTGGCGATCCATTTCACCGGGCGTTCGACACGCTTGCAGGCCCAGGCGACGATGGCCTCTTCGGGATAGACATGTCCCTTCATGCCGAACCCGCCGCCGACATCCTTGGCAACCACGCGGATCATGCTTTCCGGCACATGCAGATTCTGGTTGGCGAGGCCCTGGCGGATGCCATGCACATTCTGCGTGCTGGTGTAGAAGGTGAGGCGGCCCGTACTCGTGTCAAAGTCGCCCAGGCAACCACGTGGCTCCATGGTCATCGCGTCGAGGCGATTATTATGGAGTTTGATGCGCGTCACGTGGTGCGCAGCCTTGATCGCCGCGTCGGTCGCGTCACCATTGCCGAGGCGCAGGGTGAAGCTGACGTTGCTCTCTGCCTCGGCGTGGACCAGCGGGGCGCCGTCCTTGACCGCGTCCGTGGCCATGACGACGGCCGGCAGTTCGGCATACTCGATGATCACATGGTCGGTGGCATCACGCGCCTGATCCTCGCTCTCGGCGATGACCACGGCCACACGCTCGCCCACGAACCGCACCCGGTCGACCGCAAGCGGCATATGCATGGTCCGGTGACCGGGAGGCCCCCCCATGTCTTCGGGCATGACGCCGCCGGTCGGCCCCATTCCGTCGCCGGTGTAGTCGGCACCGGTCAGGACGGCGATGACACCGGGCGCGGCTTCGGCGCCGGACGTGTCGATCGATTTGATCTCGGCATGCGCGTGGGGGGAATAGATGAAGACGGCATAGGATTGGCGGGGCAGCACCATGTCGGAGACATACCGTCCGCGCCCGGTCAGGAATTTCGGATCTTCTTTGCGACGGACCGATTGGCCAATACCGAACTGCATATTCATGTTCCTCCCAGAAAACGCTGACAGACTAATAGCTGTTGTTCAAAACGGCGAGTCCGCACCGTCGAGCCAGGCCTGGCCACGCACGTAAAGTGCCTCGACCTCGGGGCCGCGCACGCCGGGCAGGTCGCGTTTCACATCCATGCCGTTGCGGGACTGCAGATAGGCCAGATGCCGGTAGCCCTCGGGATAGGCGTCGAGAACGGATTTCTCGAGTGCGAGCTCGGCCGCCGGGTCGACCGGGTCCATCCGGTCCTTTTCATAGATCGGTTGGCGCAGGACAAGGCCCCAGCGCCCGTCGCGGCGTTCGAAGAAGTCATAGAAACGGCCGGTGCATACCACGTCGACCAGCACATCATGGACCTCGGCGCGCTGCGCGATGGTCATCTTGGTCATGGAGATGGCGCGGTCGCCGGCGACGTCGATCGAATTGCCGCCGAGGAAATGATGGACGTTGATGCCGTTTTCGAAACCGGCGCGGCTCATGGCGATGAACTCGTCCGCGGTGCCTTGTGTCCAGGTGGCGACCATGACCCCGTCGTCATGCCAGACCGTGCGAAACCGGTCCCACATGCCGGCGTCGCGCCACACGACCCAGTTTTCAACGAGAGCCCGAATGGCGAGCCGGTCTTCGAGTTCGTTTGTCATGTTCAGGTCCCTCTCAGTGTAAACATCGGCGATGCCATCAGGGCTTCGCTCCCGCCGCCTCAAGGATTTCGATGATTTCGGCATAGCCACGCTCACGGGCGAGACTGAGCGGGCGGACACCGCGGCCGTCGGCGATATCCACATCGGCGCCGGCGTTGACCAGCGCGCGGACGGTTGCGATATGGCGCGGGCCGCCGTCGCCCAGCACGATTGCCTCGATCAGCGCGGTCCAGTCGAGGTTGTTGATGTGGTCCAGGGGCGCGCCGAATTGGATCAGTGTACGGACCACTTCGTCATGGCCCAGATGGGCCGCGGCGATCAGCGCGGTGCCGTCATAGATGCTGGTCACGAGGGACGTGTTTGCCCCGCCGGCAATCGCGACACGGAGCATTTGGGGATCGTCGGCCACGGCGGCGATTGTGATCACGTCATACCGGTCGGCATCGAAGGCGTCGACGTTTGCACCGGCGGCGATCAGAGCGCGGGCGGCGTCATACTGACGCTGATGCGCTGCGACCATCAGCGGTGTGCGTTTGCGGCCATCGCGCGCGTTCAGCTTTGCACCCTCGGCGACCAGCCTGTTGATGGCGTCGACATCACCATCGGCGGCGGCACGGAATAACCCGTCATAGGCGGCAAGTTCGTCCGTTCCCGGCGGTACTTGCGCGTTGGCTGGCATTGCGGCGGCGAAAAGAAGACCGGCGAGGGCGATGAGAAACATCTTCATGGGGTAGGCCTCCTGCGGGCGATAAACAGGGTCCCATTATAGGCGAGGAATCCGCCCAGTCCGGCGAGCGCGATCAAAATTGCGACAGGTAGGGCGGAATCATGGGGCAGCATGCCGGCGGCCTGGCCGAACGCGGCGCCGATGGACATTTGCAGGAACATCGTGAGGCCCGATGCAGAGCCCGCGACCTGGGGATTGACGCTGACCGCACCGGCCTGGGCGTTCGGCATGGCCAGGCCGTGGAAAGCGCCCATGAGAATCCCGGGCAAGAAGATCGCCCAGGGCGTCTGAATGTCGGCAAGAAAGAGGGCCGGCACAAACAGCGCGGCCACCATGGATCCCGTGCTGCCGATGCGGACCATGCGGTCGAGCCCCACACGCACGGTGATGCGTGAACTGATGATCGTGCCGATCAGGAAGCTCCCGCTCATCATCATGAAGAACAGCCCGAAGGCGGCGGGGGAGCGTTGAAACACGTCCGCCATCAGGAAGGGAACGCCGCCGGCGACGACCATGAACACACCCATGCCGCAGCCGGCGTAGCCCGCATAGGCGAGGAAGGCCGGGTCGCGGAGCAAAGACGGAAATGTGCGAAACGTCTGCGCGAGACTGCTTGTCTGGGCATTTGCGACGCGGGTTTCACGAATGTTTGGCACGGCGAAAGTGAGCGTCATCAGCCCCATGATCGCGGTGAGGATGAAGACATACTGCCAGCCGGCGAACTGCACGATGAAGCCGCCGATCACCGGTGAGATGATGGGCGAGATCACGACGATCGACATGACCTGGCCGATCATGCGGGCGGAATCCTCGCGGCTGAACATGTCACGGATCGTGGCGCGCGCGACCACCATGCCGGACGCCCCGCCGACCGCCTGCACGACGCGGCCGAATATCAGCACTTCGATCGTCGGCGACCAGATGCAGATGCCGCTGCCGAGGATGAACAGTATCAAGCCCACGACCAATACCGGTTTGCGTCCGAACGTGTCCGCCGCCGGCCCGTAGCCGATGGTCGAAACCGCCATCGCGAGGACGCCGAGGGTGAGGCTGAGCTGGGTGATGGCGCTGCTGGCGGAGAAGGCCCTTTGAATTTCGGGCAGGACCGGCAGGATGACATGAATCGTGATCGGCCCGAGCCCTGAAACCAGGGCCAGGATGAAGACCAGTTTGATGTTTCGCGGGCTGGGCATTCTCTAGCGAGACCGGTCTTGATGGCGGGAATGGCGCGCCGTGGCGGGTGCCTGTTCAAAGCCCCTCCACGGATATATAGAGGCACGCAGGAAACCACCACACAAGAGCCGTTGGTGGGCAAACTGAGGGGAAACAGAATGGCAAAACAGACCGAACGCCGTCGAGACAATCAGCAATGGATGCTCGACTGGATCATCAAGACCACGGGCCGGGTCCAGAACTTCGCATATGACAACCGGGTCGTGCCGCCGGAGGTGAAGTCCTACGCCCAGATTCACCGGGTCGTCGACAAGCACGCCCGCCATGTCGTGTCGATCGCCGAAGAGGCCGAGAAGGCCGGTCACACCCAGACCGCCGCCGAGCTTTACTGGGTCGCGAGTGAGCATTATCGCGAGGCCCAGCACACGATCTACGAGGACGACAATCCCGAGAAGATTTACCTGCATAACATGCTGCTCAAATGTTTCGACAAGGTGATGCAGTATGCGTCTCACCCCATCGAGCGGGTCGAGATTCCGTTCGAGGGCAACTTCATCCAGGGCGTTCTGCACATGCTGCCGGGACGTCCCAAAGCCCCGACGGTTGTGTTCTGTCCGGGCATGGACATGACCAAGGAAGCCTTCGTCGACGCGCTCAACCACCCGTTCGTCAACCGCGGCATGAACTGTCTGCATCTGGACGGGCCGGGGCAGGGCACGAGCAACATCCGCAAGATCCGCGTGACCCTCGACAATTACGAGCGCGCCGGCTCCGCGGCCATCGACTATCTGTGCACGCGGCCCGAGGTCGATCCCGACCGGATCGGCGTGTCGGGCTTCTCCATGGGTTCTTATTGGGGCATGCGCCTCGCCGCGCTCGACAAGCGGGTCAAGGCGGTCGCCACGGCGGCGGCATGCTATGGCCCCAAGACCGCGATCTTCGAGCAGGCATCCCCGCGCTTCAAGCAGGTCTTCATGTATATGGCGGGCATCCATGACGAGGACGAGTTCGATGAATTCGCCTCGAAGATGGTGCTCGACGATGTGGCCGCGAATGTGACCTGCCCGGCGCTCCAGGTAACCGGCGAATATGACCCGCTGGCGCCGCTCGAGACCGTGTTGCCGATCTACGACAAGGTCCCGGCACCCAAGGAATTGTGGGTCATCGAGAATGACTTCCACAGCCCGCGCAACCGCCCGAACTTCGGCGGCATTGATTTCTATGGCTTCCTCGCCGACTGGATCATGGATGTGTTCGACGGGAAGATTGCCGACGATCACCAGAAGGAAATTCTGGTGCCCGAGCATGGTGGCGTTGGCCCCTATGTCGGGCAGATCCAGGGCGGCTTCAACCTGCCCGAGCGGATCGGCGTGCCGGGTGGCCTGTCGGATGCCCAGAAGGGCCCGGCTGGCATCATCGGCGGCTGAAGATGATTGTCCGGAGGCCGGCATCGCCGGCCTCCGGACAATTTGCGCTAAGCTATCT
>JAQCFD010000192.1 GCA_027618305.1 Pseudomonadota bacterium | reverse complement strand
ATCCCTGCACCTGCGGCGCAGACGCCTGTCGCGGGTCGGTCACGGGCTGGCGGGAATTGCCGCAAACGCGCAAGGATCACTATGAAGGTTTCGTGGCGCCATACCTGGTCAAGATGGACGCTGAGGCGCTGGCGCCCAATTCGCTTCGGAATTCAATCCGTGAAAACCTTCCACGTCCGAGTTTGGCTTAAGCCGAAAAGCGGCCGCCGCGCTCGCCGCTGGGATGATCAGCGGCGGGACGACCGTTGAAGGCCCTCCCGGGAGGCGCGAATGCCCCGCCGGGCACGGTCAGGTGAGGTTAAGCGAGATCGAAGCGATCGGCGTTCATCACCTTCGTCCAGGCGACGGTGAAGTCACGCACGAACTTCTCCTTGTTGTCGTCCTGGGCGTAGACCTCGGCATAGGCGCGCAGGATCGAGTTTGAAATCCTCGCTGAAATTACCTTTGCCCATCATGGCCTCCTTGCCTCAAAATTAGGGAAGAAGGCGTCTACAACTCTAGGGGCTATTCACCAGGGAAGATATCGGCCTGTTCTTCTGGCCCAAAGGGTCCGTAAGGGATCGGATCGCTCCCGCCCGAAATGAGGGGCGAGACGACGAAATGCGCAAAGTTGAATACATCTGCACAGAAGAACTCAGGGCGATAGATATGGCGTTGTCGCTTGGAGGAGACCCTGTGGCGGTCGCGAGAAGCATGGACATTGCGCGGTTAAACAAGTCCGCTCGCGAACGCTTGGTGAGGGTGCTTGGCTCAAGTTGATCTGCTTCGGGTTTTTGCCTGAACTTAGCGCGAAGGCGTCTGCGAGATTGTTGGCTGGCGAAAATCATAATTGCTGAACGGGCGTCGACTACGCCCGTCATGCTTACCCTGTGCTTACCCGAAAAGTTAAAGGGCTAGCTGATGGCGTCTAACCCTTAGAAATATGGTGGGCGCGACAGGGATTGAACCTGTGACCCCTGCCGTGTGAAGGCAGTGCTCTCCCGCTGAGCTACGCGCCCCTCCGTGGGAACCCGCGTGGTGTCCCCGATAGGGACCGGACCTATAAGGCGACCGGTTCGCCGGTGTCAAGTTGCGCGCCGAACGTCTGCTGAAATCGCGATCCGCGCCTTATCTTCGCCCCAATCGAACCTGAAGCTCCGACCCAAGAATCCGAGCCCATGTTCCACGGGCTCGAAGATCGGGAGACTCCCATGAAAACCAGTTTGCTCGCGTGCGTCGGCCTTGCGGCCATGATGCTGTTGCCGGCACCGCAAACCGCGATCGCCCAATCGACCGATGTCATAAGCCAGGACGATCGTGTCGGGCGGGTCTTCAGCGATCTGGAGAAACGGATCATCCGCGAGGTGCTCGCGGAAACCGGCATCGTCGATAGAGAAGAAGATGACGCGGACGAGAAGTCTGAGCGCAAGGGTGCGGGCAAGGGGTCCGCAAAGGGGCACAAGGACGGATTGCCGCCGGGGCTGGCAAAGCGTGATCGGCTCCCGCCGGGGCTCCAGAAGCAGCTCGATAAAAATGGTCGCCTGCCGCCGGGGCTGGCGCGCCGCGCCCTGCCTGCTGATCTCGAAAGCCGCTTGCCGGAACGCGCGGACAGCGAGCGGGTTATCGTCGACAATGACGTGGTGCTGATCCAGAAGGGAACCGACCTGGTTCTCGACGTGATCCGTGACGTCGTCCTGCCGAACACCGGGACCGCCCGCTAACGGGTTGGTGATCGACGGGAACGCGAACGGGTCTTGAGTTCACCGCGTCCCTTGGCCTAGATGGTCCCATGATCCGACAGATTCCAGCTCACACGATTGTTGCCGCGTTTGCCGTGCTTGCACTGGCTGCGGGCACCGTATCGGACATGGCGTCGGCTGAAGAGCAGGCGATGGCGCCCGGCGATGCGGGCGCGGATCTTAGGGCTGAAGGTTTCGCGCTCACCTATGACGTCTACACCGGCGGCCTGCGCGCCATCCGGTTCGATTTCGAGGTGGACCTGTCAGATCCCGGGTATGAGACCCGGATCCGGCTTCAGACCTCGGGGATCATCGGTGCGCTGTTCAACTGGAGCCTCGAGGCCTCAAGCACCGGTGACTGGCAAGACGGCGAGATCGCGCCCGAGACATACCGAACCGCCAACGTCTGGCGCAGTCGCCAGCGTAAGGTGGCGATCGACTATGCGGCGGATGGCGCGCGCACGGTGACGGCCGAGCCGCCCTATGGCGAAGAGGACATCAAGCGCGTCGACCCGGCGCTGATCCCCGGTTCGGTCGATCCGACGACGGCGGTGACGGCGCTGGTCCTCACCAGCGCGATGAACGGTTCATGCCGCCCGACCACGGCCGTCTATGACGGCCGGCGGCGGTACGACGCGAACCTGGAGATGTTGCCGCCACGCGATCTCAAGCCCAGCGCCGCCGCACCCTTCGCGGGCCGCGTCGAGGGATGTCGCCTGACCTTCGAGCGAATCGCCGGCTTCAAGCCCGACCGCAAACGGCTGCAGGATCTCGAAGTCGCGATCTGGCTGGCCGATATCGGCGTCGAGCCCGGACAGGTGCCGGTGCGGCTTGAGCTGACGACACCCTGGGGCGATGGATTTGCCCATCTGGTGCGCGCGCGGACGGTGGATGGCGCGCTGGTGTTTGGGAGCGAGGACGACGGCTGACAGTGTGCTGGCCCCTCGCACTTCGACAGGCTCAGTGTGAGGGCCATCGGAGTGAGGCCATCGGACCACCTCACCCTGAGCTTGTCGAAGCCTCATCCTGAGCTTGTCGAAGCCTCATCCTGAGCTTGTCGAAGCCTCATCCTGAGCTTGTCGAAGGATGAGGCCGGATTGCGGCAGCCGATTTTGTACGAAATATTCGGGCACAATTCGTGACTTGGTGCGATTCACGGCGCTGTGGCAAGTTCCGCGCGGATTTCTGCGGATTCGGCATGCCGGCTTCGCCCCACCTCTACCCGCCCCAATCCGGCACCACAGACCGGCATATGAAACGATGACCGATACTCCTTTAGCCATAGTGGTGCTCGCGGCCGGGAAAGGGACGCGTATGCGTTCCGATTTGCCCAAGGTGATGCACCCGATCGCCGGCCGTCCGATGATCGCCCACCTGCTCGATACGGCCGCCGAACTGTCGCCCGAAAAAATCGTCGTCGTCGTCGGGCCGGACATGGATGTGGTCGCCGACGCCGTCGCACCCCACCCGACCTGCGTGCAGGCCGACCGGAACGGCACGGGCGGGGCGGTGAAGGCCGCGCGCGCCGCCCTCGATGGGTTCGCCGGCACGGTGCTGGTTCTCTACGGGGACACCCCGCTGGTGAGCGCCGACACGATGCGCCGGGCGGCGGGGGCTTGCGCGGACGGCGCGGCCGTCTCCGTGCTGGGGTTTCGGCCCAGCCATTTTCACCAATATGGCCGGCTGATTACCGATGATGCCGGGGCGCTGACCGCCATCGTCGAGGCGCGCGACGCGACGCCGGATCAGCTCGATGTGAACCTCTGCAACTCCGGCGTCATGGCGTTCGACGGGCGGCATTTGTTTGGCCTGCTCGACAAGATCGGCACCGACAATTCCAAGGGTGAGTATTACCTGACGGACATGGTCGCGCTTGCCCGTGCCGACGGGCATAGCGCCGCCGTGGTCGAAGGCGAGGAAGACGAGCTGCTGGGTGTGAACGCGCGATCCGATCTGGCCATGGCCGAGGCCGTGGTGCAGGACGCGTTGCGCGCCCGCGCGATGGCCGGCGGGGCGACCCTGGTCGACCCGGGCACGGTCTGGTTCCACCACGACACACAGCTGGGCCGCGACGTGGTGGTGCAACCGAATGTGGTCTTCGGCCCGGGGGTGCGCGTCGCCGACGGGGTGAACATCCGCGCGTTCAGCCATCTGGAAGGTGCCGACGTCGAGAGTGGCGCCGTCATCGGGCCCTATGCGCGCCTGCGGCCGGGCGCGAAGATCGGTGCCGGGGCGCGGGTCGGCAATTTCGTCGAGATCAAGAATGCCGATTTGGGTGCGGGCGCCAAGGCCAACCATCTCTCCTATGTGGGCGATGCCCATGTGGGCGCGGGGGCCAACATCGGCGCGGGAACGATCACCTGCAACTATGACGGCTTCGGCAAATACGAAACCAATATCGGCGAAGGGGCCTTCATCGGCTCCAATTCGGCGCTGGTTGCACCGGTGACCATCGGCGCCGGCGCCATCGTCGCGGCCGGCAGCACCATCTCGAAAGATGTCGAGGTCGGTGCCCTGTCGATCGAACGGGCAGAGCAGATCACGAAACCCGGCTGGGCGGCCCGGTTCCGCAAACTGAAGTCGAAGGACAAGCGTTGATGTGGATAGATGCCAGGTTGCGCGCCCTCACGGACCTCGCCCTTCGACAAGCTCAGGGTGAGGTCCTCATGCCAAGTGAAGTCCTCATGCTGAGCCTGTCGAAGTATGAGGACCTGCCCGGTTGGTTGGAGACGATCTGATATGTGCGGCATCATCGGCATTCTGGGCTCCGACGACGCGGTCCCGCGCCTGATCGAGGGGCTGAAGCGCCTCGAATACCGCGGCTATGATTCCGCCGGGATCGCGACGCTCGTCAACGGCTCGATCCATCGCCGCCGTGCCCAGGGCAAGCTGGCCAACCTGGCGGCAATCCTCGAAAAAGACCCGATCGATGGCGATGTCGGGATCGGCCACACGCGCTGGGCCACCCACGGGGTGCCGAACGAGTCCAACGCGCATCCCCATGCGACCGCGCGGGTGGCGGTGGTCCATAACGGGATCATCGAGAATTTCCAGGAGCTGCGCGCCGAGCTCGCGGCGGCCGGGCATAATTTCGAGAGCGACACGGACACGGAGGCCATCGCCGCGCTGCTGACCCAGCATCTCGACGCGGGCGCCACGCCGCGCGAGGCCGTCGAACAGACATTGCCGCGCCTCCAGGGCGCCTTTGCGCTGGCCATCGTGTTCGCCGGCGAGCATGACCTGATGGTCGGCGCGCGGCGCGGCAGCCCGCTGGCGATCGGCTATGGCGACGGCGAGATGTTCATCGGCTCCGACGCCCTGGCGCTGGCGCCGCTGACCAAACGCATCAGCTATCTCGACGAGGGCGACTGGGCCGTGATTACCCGCACGGGGGCGCAGGTCTTCGACGAGGCCGGCGCGGAGGTGGACCGGCCCATCCGCGAGACCGAGCTGTCCGGCGCCCTGATCGGCAAGGGCAACTACGACCACTTCATGCAGAAGGAAATCTTCGAGCAGCCGGCCGTGGTCGGCGACACGCTGCAGTCCTTCATCAATGCCACCACCCGCGAGATCAGCCTGCCCGATCTGCCGTTCGACCTGGCGACCGTGCCGCGGATCACGATCGTGGCCTGCGGCACCGCCTGCTACGCCGGCTGGGTTGCGAAATACTGGCTGGAAAAAGTCGCGCGCATCCCGGTCGAGATCGATATCGCGTCCGAGTTCCGCTACCGCGAGGCGCCGATGCCCGAGGGCGGGGTGGCGCTGTTCGTCAGCCAGTCGGGCGAGACGGCAGACACCTTGGCCGCCCTTCGCCACTGCCGCGACCAGGGCCAGTACATCGTGTCGGTTGTGAATGTGGGCGAGAGCTCGATCGCGCGGGAGTCCGACGTGGTCCTGCCCACCTTGGCGGGCCCCGAGATCGGCGTCGCCTCGACCAAGGCCTTCACCACCCAGCTGGCGGTGCTGGCCTGTTTCGCCATCGCGGCCGCGCGCGCGCGGGGCGCGGTGGACGATGCCGGTGCCGCGGCGCTGGCGGGCGGGCTGACCGAGGTGCCGTCGCGAATGACGGAAGTGCTCAACCATGACGAGGCACTGCGGGATATCGCCCGCGAGGTCGCCAAGGCCCGCGACGTGCTCTATCTCGGGCGCGGCACGGCCTTCCCGATCGCCATGGAAGGCGCGCTCAAGCTCAAGGAAATCTCCTACATCCACGCCGAGGGCTATGCTGCCGGCGAAATGAAGCACGGCCCCATCGCGCTCATCGACGAGGCGGTGCCCGTGATCGTACTCGCGCCGAATGACGAGCTGTTCGACAAGACGTTGTCCAACGTGGAAGAGGTGATCGCGCGCGGCGGCAAGGTGATCTTCATGTCGGACCGGGCCGGTGTCGCGAAGCTGGCCGACAAGGCCTTCGCCGCGGTGGAAATGCCGTCGGTCGATCCGTTCGTCGCGCCGCTTCTATACGCGATCCCGATCCAGCTGCTCGCCTATCACACGGCGGTGGTGAAGGGCACGGACGTGGACCAGCCGCGCAATCTCGCCAAGAGCGTGACGGTGGAGTAGTTTCCAACGTACGGGTTCTGACGTTGAATATTACCTCTGTTTCACTGCGACTCTAACGTCCTCTCGACTCTCCAATCCTGCACCATATTCCGACTATCAATCGGAACTGCATGACCTCATCCAGAGACTTCATGACGAAGGAATGGGGTATCGGAAGATCGCGCAGTGGTTAAACGAGAATGGGTACACGACCCCTCGAGGTAAGAAGTTCTTCAACACG
>JAQCFD010000191.1 GCA_027618305.1 Pseudomonadota bacterium | reverse complement strand
AGCCCAAGCCGCGACCGCTCGAGACCGCGCTGGTCGGACCCGGCACGCTATTGATCCCGGGCATCGGATCCGTCGAGGGTGTGTTGTCCACCGCCGATGCCGCCCGGTACAAGCGGGTGTTCGAGCTTCAGGAAACCGGTGATTGGAAGGCCGCGGACGCGATCATCGCGCGCATCCAGGACCGTCGCCTGATGGGTCATGTCGAGGCCCAACGTTATCTGCACCCGACCAAATACCGTACCCGCTTCACCGAGCTGCGTGCCTGGATGGCGGCGTATGCCGACCACCCGCAAGCGCGGCGCATCCACCGGCTTGCCGTGCTGCGCCAACCAAAGGGTGCTCGTGCCGCCTCGGCGCCGGTCACGCACACCCTGGCGATCCCCGGCGAGGCCGTCCGCAGGGCCTCTGAAGGACGCCCGCTTTATTCCCGCGCCTCAACGCGCCAGGGGCGCAGCTTCCAGAGCGATATACAACGTCGCGTTGCACGGGGCTGGCCGACGGGGGCCAAAGAGCTGCTCGAAGAGCGCGCGACCCAGCGACAACTGAGCAACGTCCAGATCGCACAGGCCTGGCGAACGATCGCACGCGGCTATTTTCGTGCCGGCAAGGATGAACCCGCGCTCAACGCGGCCTGGGCCGCAGACGTCGTCGCGCCGGGTGCCGCGCCCCTCGCCTATTGGTGGGGTGGATTGGCTGCCTGGCGCCTCGGCAAAACCCAAGACGCCGAAACCCTGTTCGCCACACTTGCGCAATCGCCCAACGCGGCGGAATCGCTCGCCTCGGCGGGCGGGTTCTGGGCCGCACGCGCGGCACTGGCCAACGGGCACCCTGACCGGGTTACCGCGTTTCTGGAAATCGGCGCCGTGCACGAACGGCATTTCTACGGATTGCTGTCACGGCGCGCGCTGGGCGTCACGTCCGATTTCGGATGGAAAAAGCCGGATCTTCATTTCGGCGATTTCCGCGACATCGCCGATACCCGGATCGGTGGGCGCGCCATCGCCTTGCTGCAGGTCGGGCAGGAACATGAAGCCGAGCGCGAACTCCTCAACCTCGCCGCCGCGAACGCCACCCTGCTGCCGGATGTGCTTGCCCTCGCGGCCCACGCCAACCTGCCCGCGGTGTCGCTCAAGCTGTCGGGTTTCGCCGCGCAACTGGCCAAGCTCGCGACCGCCTATCCGGTACCGGACTGGACACCCGCCGACGGCTATGCGGTCGACAAGGCACTCGTCTTTGCTTTCGTGCGCCAGGAATCGGCTTTCAACCGCCGCGCCCAGAGCCATGCCGGCGCGCGCGGGCTGATGCAGCTGATGCCGCGGACCGCAAGCTATGTCGCCCGCGAAAGCGCCTTGCGCGGCCGGGGGAAACACAAACTCTTCGAACCCGAGTTCAATCTCGCGCTGGGTCAGCAATATATCGAGCTGCTCATGTCGGAACGCGGCATCCAGAGCGATCTGTTCCGGACGGCAGCGGCCTACAACGCCGGCCCGGGCAATCTGCGAAAATGGGAACGCGACATTCCTCATGGCGACGATCCTTTGCTCTTCATCGAGGGCCTGCCATCGCGCGAAACCCGTGCCTTTGTCGAACGCATCCTGACCAACCTCTGGATTTACCGCGACAGATTGGGGCAGGATTCGCCCTCGCTCGACGACATCGTCGCTGGCCGCTGGCCCCGCTATGAGGCGCAGGATTCCAATGGAAAAGACTGAACCCGACCCGGCATTCAAACCGGTCCGCATCGCCGTCCTGACGATCTCCGATACGCGCGGGATGGACGATGACCGTTCCGGCGACACCCTGTGCGAGCGACTGCAATCCGCCGGCCATGTGCTGGCAACGCGCGCGATCGTCAAGGATGACCGCGCGGCGATCGCGAACCGGTTCCGCGAATGGTCGGCCGACCCGGAGATCGAAGTGATCATTTCGACAGGCGGCACGGGCGTGACCGGAAATGACGTCACCCCGGAGGCGCTCGGCGATGTGGTCGAAAAGCGTATTGACGGGTTTGGCGAGTTGTTTCGCTGGATCAGTTTTCAGAAGATCGGAACCTCGACGGTCCAGTCTCGCGCCGACGCCGGCGTGCTGACCGGCACCTATATATTCGTGCTGCCGGGCTCACCCGGTGCCTGTCGCGACGGCTGGGACGACATTCTCAAGGATCAGCTCGATATCCGGCACAAGCCCTGCAACTTCGCCGAGCTGCTGCCGCGACTGCGCGAGCATGAGGGGCGCGACGCGCTCTAGCCCCATGCGCGAAGCGCTCACACATGATGCGCGAAGCGCTCCAGGCCCATGACGGACGAACTCGACCCCGACGCGATTGCCGGACGATTGCGGCAATCCGGGCATGCCCCGGCCTTGACCGGCAGCGATCTGTCGGTCCTTTCGACCAAGGGCGTCTCCCATGATCACTGGCGGGTGGCCGACACCGGGTTGGTGCTGCGCATACCCCGCATGAACCAATGGGGCCTGCGTGCCGAAGATGCACTCGCCTATCAGGCCACCGCATTTGAGCGCGCAGCCGCCAGCGGGCACACCCCGCGCTGCACGGCCGTGATTGCGCCTGGTGATGCGCTCCCGCGCGGTGCCCTGCTTGTCGAGGAAATCACCGGACAGGCACCCCACCTGCCGCGCGACCTGCCAGCCATCGCGGAGACACTCGCCGCGATTCACAGTCTGCCGGTGCCGGCCGATGACCGGCTCGCACCGCTCCAGATTCATCGCAATCCCGTGTCATCGACGCTTCAGGTCATCGAGGAACAGGCGGCGTTCCTCACCCAGGCCGATCTCGCCGCCGAGACGGAGACTGCCATTCGCCAGGACCTCGAATGGGCCCGAGACCTCGCTGGCCGGGGAGAGCCGAATTTTGCGCATTGCCTGGTCTGCACAGACGCCCATCCGGGCAACTTCCTGATCGATGACAGCGGCAAAGCCTGGTTCGTCGATCTGGAAAAAGCGCTGTACGGCGCCGTCCCGATCGATCTGGCCCATGTCACCCTGCTGACATCGACGGGCTGGGACCCGGACTGCCAGGGCGACCCGTCCGCCGGGGATGTGGAACAATTCTACCGGCGCTATCTGGATCTGGTTGGCCAGGACAGAGCCGCCGAACTCGAACCCTGGCTCCTGCCGCTGCGGCGGCTGACATGGCTGCGCACCATCACCTGGTTCGTTCGCTGGAAGGCCGAATGGTCCGACACGAAGCATGCGGCCATGCGCGATTCGCGAATGTCGGCCCACATCCAGGCCCATGTTGAACGTTGTTTCAGTCCGGAAATCGTCGCTGCTGTGCGCGACGACTGGCGCACATCGAATCTGATAACTCACTGACAAAAAAAGTATTTCAGGAAACTCAGCTGCAACGCTGCACTTTGTTCTTGTTTTGTTCTTACTGCGCCGTATCATCAACATATGAACAAGATCATCGACCAACATATTTCCCCCGATACCCGGCAGTGGGGCGTCCAACCCAGCGCCTCGCCGGATCGGATTCCTGATCGCCACCGTCCGGGGCGAGGCGCCATTTCGAATCGCACCGGCCGTTTCGAGCGGCTGCGGGCAGAGGCCGTCGACGACGGCTGGCGCCACGGGCACGAAAGCGCCGATGACGATCCCGTCCCGCGTCTCGACACGACGGTCACCTTCGACCGGACGAAAACGATCATCGCGCGAAATGATTCGCCGGACCTCCCCTTCGATCGTTCGATCAACGCCTATCGCGGCTGCGAGCATGGCTGCGTTTATTGTTTCGCCCGCCCAACCCATGCGTGGCTGGGCCTGTCACCCGGCCTGGATTTCGAGACGCGCCTGTTCGCCAAGCCGAATGCCGCCGAACTGCTGACCCGCGAACTCGCGCGCCCGGGATACAAGCCACGCGCCATCGCCATGGGCACCAATACCGATCCGTATCAGCCCGTTGAACGACGGCTGAAAATCACGCGTTCCATCCTCGAAGTGCTGGCCGCCCATGATCACCCCGTCTCGATTGTGACCAAGAGCGCGCTGGTCACGCGCGATCTCGACATTCTTGGTCCGATGGCGGCGAGGGGACTGGCCACCGTTGGCGTTTCGGTCACCACGCTGGACGCCGAACTGGCGCAGAACATGGAACCGCGCGCCGCGCGGCCCGAGCGCCGCCTCGAGACAATCCGGATGCTCGCAGCAGCGGGCCTGCCGGTCACTGTCATGGCCGCGCCGATGATCCCGGCCCTGAACGACCACGAACTCGAGGCCATTCTCATTCGCGCCCGCCAGGCGGGTGCCACCCATGCCAGCTATATTCTTCTGCGGCTGCCACTCGAGCTGAAGGATTTGTTCGAGGAGTGGCTGGCCACCCATTATCCCGACCGAAAGCAGCGCGTGTTGAGCCGGCTGCGCGATATGCGCGGCGGCGAACTCTACAAGAGCGGGTTCGGAGAACGCATGCGGGGCACCGGCCAGGCAGCAAAGCTGCTTCGGGAACGCTTCGCGATCGCGGCACGCCAGCAGGGCTATTCCACGGCGCCGACACTGCTCGACGCCCAGCGTTTCCGGCAAAGCACCCCGCCCCCGACAACCACAGGCCAGTTGAATCTGTTCGCGGAGAACCCGGACTGAATTCAGCATTTCGCGTCAAGCATTGTGCTAGCTTGCGAACACGATGCTTACGAACCACGAATTGCTTCCCCTCACGATCGTCGCCCTAGTCGCGCTGCTCTGCGGAATTTTCTTCACCCGACTGAAACAGCCGGCCGTCGTCGGGTACATCATCGCGGGTTTCGTCCTCGGCCCCTCGGGGTTAGGACTGGTGGAGAATGAAGCAAGCATCGGACTGCTCGCCGAACTGGGGATGCTGTTGCTCCTCTTCGTCATCGGGATGGAACTGAGCCTTCGGGCGTTCCGCCAGATCTGGAAGATCGCCGTTACCACCGTCGTGCTGCAGACGATCGGGGCAACCGCCCTGATCTGGCTGATCGGGCAATGGCAGGGCTGGCCTACCGCGGCCATCGCGCTACTGGCGTTCGTGCTGGCGCTTTCGAGCACAGCGGTCGCCGTCAAAATGCTCGAAGATATCGACGAACTGCGCACGCGGACCGGGCAAATCACGGTCGGTATCCTGATTGCACAGGACCTCGCAGTCGTCCCGATGATCCTGCTGCTCGACGTCATTGCAGACGGCGCCCTGAACATGTTTGCCGTCGGTCGGATTGTCCTGTCGGTGGGCTTCCTTCTGGCATTGATCATCTTCCTGAGCCGCCGGCAGCGCCTGAACATCCCGTTCCTGAGCCGGACCGAGGGCCATAAGGACCTGACCCCGTTGCTCGGGCTGGTTTGTTGCTTCGGCGCCGCAACGGTTTCCGGGCTGCTCGGCCTGTCGCCGGCTTATGGCGCATTCCTGGCCGGGCTGACCATCGGCAATAGTAATCTCCGTGTCGGCATGCTGGATATGGTCATGCCCATCCAGAGCGTGTTGATGATGGTCTTCTTCCTGTCCGTCGGATTGCTGATCGACGTCTCGCTGATCTGGGACAATCTCGGCATCATCATCCTGATGTTGTTGATCGTCACCGTCGGCAAGACCGCCATCAACCTGTCGATTTTCGCCGCCCTGCGCCAACCCTGGGCGCAAGCACTCCTGAGCGCGCTGATCCTCGCCCAGGTCGGTGAATTTTCTTTCCTGCTCGGCAATGTCGGGCTGCAGCGGGGCATCATTTCGAGCGATGAATTCCGCATCATCCTGTCGGTCACCGCCCTGTCGCTGGTCATCTCGCCACTTTATATGAACGCGATCCGCCGCCTGCACCGCGCCGTTAGGTATCAGCATGCTTCGATCCGCTACGTCTTCCGCGTCGCGTTCGGGCGGGAGGCCGACTGGACCAAAACGGCCGTGCGCAAGGTCTCCGAAATCCGGGTCTCGGTCCCCGACGGTGTCAAGCAGTTGTCGTTCCCCGAACGAATCAAACGGCTGGGACGGCGTAAACCACCCGCCGGCAGATCGGACTGACCGCCGCACATGCTGGAGGCCGGCACCAACGAGCTGATCGCCGGGGTGGATGAAGCCGGCCGCGGCCCCTGGGCCGGGCCGGTGGTGGTGGCCGCCGCCATCCTGAGCGACAAGAGCAGCGCCGCCCTGCAGCGTGTCGGGGTCAACGATTCCAAGGCGCTCAGCAAAGCTGCCCGCGAGCGCTGCTTCGAGGTCATTCGCGACGAGGAAAGCCGGGGCACCCTGTGGCTCGCCATCGCGAGCGCCGAGGTGGCCGAAATCGATGAACACAATATTCTGCGCGCCACGCTGCGGGCCATGACCCGGGCCGTGACCGCGCTCCCGGTCGCGCCGACACGCGCGCTGATCGACGGCAACCAGCTGCCCAAGCTTCTATGCCCCGGCGAGACGGTGGTGCGGGGGGATTCCAAAATTTTGTCGATCGCAGCGGCATCCATCGCGGCCAAGGTCACCCGCGACCGGCTGATGGCGGCGCTGGCGCGCGACCATCCCGGTTATGGCTGGGAACGCAATGCCGGCTATGGCAC
>JAQCFD010000190.1 GCA_027618305.1 Pseudomonadota bacterium | reverse complement strand
TGAAAAGCTCTCGGGCTTCGGCGACAATGTCGTCGAGCAGTTCGAGGAACGGGGTATGCGGTTCAACGCCGGCGTGGATGCCGCCTGACAACAGCTTTATTAATCAAGCGTTCAACTAGGGCGGCCCCGGGGGCCGCCCTTTTTAGTTCCTACACGGATTGAGCAGGATCAATGCCGCGCGCGGCATTCAGGTCGATGGTGAGGACAACACCATAGAGGGAAACCGAAATGACCTATCAATCCATCTGCGTTGGACTATTGCGAAGCGATCCCCGAAACCAGGATACGTTGGATGCAGCGAGCCAACTGGCTGCGGCGTGGGATGCACATCTGACGGGCATGCTGTTGGTTCCGCCCCTGAACATCCCGGTCTATGCCGCGATCCCGCTGCCCGATGATGTCATGACCGACTATTACAAGGATGCGGACATCGAAGCCGATAGTCTGGGCGAGGCATTCGAAAACGCCTGCCGGGCCGCCGGTGTTGCGTCATCTGAATGGCAGGGGAGCGCGCATAATATCGTGCAAAGCCTGCAGGACGTCGCGCCGGTGACGGATCTGTTTGTCCTGACCCAGCACGGCGGGGGTGACTATAGCTGGCTGATCGGCGAGGCCAGCCTGTCCCTCGGTGTGCCGATCATGGCGATTCCGGAGGCCGGTAAATTCGAAAAAATCGGCAAGACAATTCTGCTCGCCTGGACCCCGCGGCGTGAGTGCGCCCGTGCGGTGCGCGATGCCATGCCGATGCTTCAGGCCGCCGATCGGGTGATTGTCTTCCGCGCGAATGCCGAGGATGACGGCCGGGATGTGGGGCTGGGTGCGCATCTGGCGCGTCACGGGGTAAAGACCGAGATCAAGCATGTGGTTGCCAAAGAGGTCTCGATTGGCGACGCGGTCCTGAACACGGTCGCGGATGAAGGCTGTGACATGGTCGTGATGGGCGCGTATGGCCATTCGCGGGTCCGCGAACTGGCGTTCGGGGGCGTGACGCGGGACATCCTCGAACATATGACTGTCCCGACCCTGTTGTCCCATTAGCAGGGTCCGGCTGGCATTGCGGTCATGACACCGCAACTCAAACGGGTGCTGACGCTGCCGCTCCTGACGATGTACGGCGTCGGCACCACCGTGGGTGCGGGAATCTATGTGCTGACCGGCAAGGTGATCGAAGCCTCGGGCGCCTTCGCCCCGCTGAGCTTTCTGGCGGCGGCATGCCTGGCCGGGCTGAGCGCCGCGAGTTTCGCCGAACTGAGCGCGCGCATGCCGAAATCGGCCGGCGAGGCGCTCTATGTGCGCGAAGGATTGCGCATGCCCCGCCTGTCGGTGGTGGTGGGGCTGCTGGTTGCGGCAGGTGGAATTATCTCCTCGGCCGTGCTGACCAAGGGATTTGCCGGCTATCTCGGGCTCGTGCTCGATTGGCCGGCGCCCGTGTTCACGGTGGGCCTGCTGGCGACGTTGGTTCTCCTGGCGATATGGGGAATCCGCGAGGCGGTGATGGTTGCCGCGGTCATCACGGTACTTGAGGTCGCGGGCCTCCTTTTGGTTGTTTGGGTGGCGCGTGACGGACTGACGGAGACCGGACCCTGGATCGATACGATCCTGCACGATGCGCGGCGACCGCCATTGGGCATGCTGGCCTCGGGCGCCGTGCTGGCATTCTTCGCGTTCATCGGTTTTGAGGACATGGTGAATGTCGCGGAGGAGGTGCGTGATGTGCGACGCACGATGCCGCGGGCCATCCTGCTGACCCTGCTGATCACCGCGTTCCTCTATTTCGTCGTGTCGCTGGTCGCGCTGCTGAGCGCGTCGGGCACGGAACTCGGGCAGAGCGATGCGCCCTTGGCCGATATCTATGCCCGCGCCACCGGCGCATCGCCGTTGCCGATCGTGTTCATCGGCACCCTGGCGATTGTGAACGGGGCGCTGATCCAGATCATCATGGGATCGCGCGTCCTCTACGGGCTGGCAGCGCAGGGCCAATTGGCAGCCGTTTTTGCCAGGCTCCACCCCACCCGACAGACACCCGTTGTGGCGACCGTTGTCGTTGGCAGTCTGGTTGCCTTGTTGGCCCTGGTTTTCCCGCTGGAAGCCCTGGCGCGGCTGACGTCGGTCGTCGTGTTGAGCGTTTTCACAGTGGTTAATATTTCACTGGTCGCGCTCAAATGGCGCGGTGTGGACCCGGAAGCGGGCATGTTCCGCGTGCCGGTCTGGGTGCCTTTGGGTGGCGGATTTGCGAGCGGGGGATTGGTCGTCTATCAGCTTGCGGCGTATGTTTGGGGTGCCTAGGTCCGTCGGCGAAAATCCACGACGGTCGTCGCGGCGTTGTCATCATCCCGATCCGCCGGGACCGGCATTGTGAAACATTCGACGGGAAGCCGAAACACACGACCGCCCGGATCGGACCAGCGGGCCCGCAGCCAGTGGCTCGAACGCGGCAAATCCACGTGAACGCGAACGCATCGCGAGGCCTCGGCAATCCGCAATAATCCACCGAGAAGGTCGAGTGCAAGCCGTTGCTCGCGTGTGCTGTCGAAGACAACGATATTGCTGGCCAAAAGAACCGGGGCGCTCTCGGTTTCGATTATGTCGTGGACGGCCAGGCCGCGCAGGTAACCACCGCGCTCTGCCAATAAAATACCGGATGGTTGTGGGTCATCGGGCCCCGTCGCAAGGCGTGTATTCGCAAAGCGGCGCCAGTCCTCGAGAGACAGTTCACGGGTCGCCTCACGGGCCAGCGGATAGGCCAGGTCCAGCCGGTCCTTCGTGAGCGCATACACGGGTATGTTGGTGACCGGCAAAATATATTCCCGATTGATTGGCAGTTCGTAATTTCCATGAGACCATACTTCTCCGGGAAATTATTGACGTGGCTCAATCGAGGCTTCCATATATTCATGAAATCTAATTTAATAATGATATCCTGAAGTCCGGCGTATCCCGCAAAGGAAAACGCGATGTCTGAGTCTTCAAAACTGATGCAGAAGCCGACCCACCATAATTGCGACACGTGCGATGTGCGTCACAAGGCGATGTGTGCGGCGGTCGATGCCGAGCATACGGACCAACTGCGGGCGATCGTCAGCCATCGCGACTATGCGCCGGGACAGGTTATTTTCGAAGAAGGCGATCCGGCGGACTACGCGTTCAACATCTCCGCCGGCGAAGTACGACTCTGCAAGCTTCTGCCGGACGGGCGCCGCCAGGTGACGGGCTTTCTGACCCCGGGCGACTTTCTGGGTTTGATCGCCGATAGCGCCTATGCCTATGGCGCGGAGGCCATTGGCCAGGTCGAATTGTGCTGCATACAACTCAGCAATCTGGAGCGCCTGCTCTCCGATATTCCGCCGGTTCGCGAAAAACTTCTCAGTATGAGCCGCGATGAACTGGCTGCGGCGCAGGAGCAGATGCTGCTGCTCGGTCGCAAGACCGCGCGCGAGAAAATTGTGTCGTTCCTGCTCTATCGTCATAAGCATCTGGGTCGAACGGAAGGTGATGCGAGTATCGATCTGCCGATGTCGCGCGTGGATATCGCGGATTATCTCGGGCTGACCATCGAGACCGTCAGCCGGACATTTACGGCGCTGCGCGAAGAGGGCCTGATCGAACTGCCCCATCCGCATCACGTGATTTTCCCGAATCTGGATGCCGTGCGGGACGCCGCCGAGGCCGGATAGGGATAGTTGCCGGGTTGGCCAGCCGCCCCGGCCTGTTTGTGAGGCAAACTTGCCGTACGTCAACATGCCGGCGGCATATGCCGCGTAGGTTTCAGATCAACCCTTTGAAAATTGCCGAAGGATTTTGATCGATGACCTTGCGCCACATTCCGGGTCCACCGGGTGCGTTGATCACATCTCGATTGTTTTGCGCCGCCGGTTTTCCAGACGAATCGAGTAGTAATTCCCGGCGAAGATGACCAATGCGCCGATCAGTACCGGCAGCTGGGCTGTCTCGTTGTAGAGCAGGAGTCCGACCACGACGATCAGCGGCAGACGCATGAAATCCATCGGGACCACGATGGTCTGATCCGCGATCGACAGCGCCTTGGCCGTACAATAATGCGCGGACAGACCGACGGCGCCGACGGCGAACAGCCAGAACAATTGCAGCCAGTCGGGGGTGACCCAGATGAACGCCGACAGCGCGATGCCCATGGGTAACTGGATCACGGACATATAAAGCAGGATCGCGATCGGCGCGTCGGTGCGGGTCATGTGTTTGGTGATCGTCAGGGTCATGGCGAAACCCACAGCGGCGCCCAAAACGGCCAGCGTGCCATGGTCGATGGCCGCGACCCCGGGACGCAGGATGATCAGGATGCCGATGAATCCGAACGCCACCGCAACGATCCGTCCCCGGTTCAGGCGTTCCCCCAGAAACAGCACGGCGAGGATCGTTGCCCAAATGGGGGCGGTGAACTCGATCGCGAACACCTCGGCCAGCGGCAAAAGGCCGACCCCCGTGATCCAGCCGAGCTGGGCGGCGAAGTGAACGAAGTTGCGCCCGAACTGAAGCTTCAGGCTGTTGGTGCGCCAGATCGCACGGCCCATGACCACGACAAAGGGCAGCAGAATCAAAAGCGCGCCGAGACTCCGGAACAACATGATCTGGAAACTGTGGATTTCGCCCGAGAGCTCGCGCACAGCGATGGCCATGAGCGTGAACGACAACAGGGTGCCCGTCATCCAGGCGACCGCTTGAATCAGCGGTGCCTGGGGTATTGCCAGAGGCGGGAGCTGGGTTCTCATGTCTGAATTATCCGGCGTGCCGTCGCGTCGTGCGACTGCTGCGGATTCAGCCTAACCGGTCGACCGAAAGATCGTCCGCCACTTTCGCGAGGTTCTCAAGCAAGGGATCGGGCAGGGGGATGCCGTTTGCGCTGCGGTCTGCATAGGCGGCGTGGGTGCCTTCGCCGGGCAGGCGAACCCGTTCGACACCAGGCAGGGTCGGCGAGCCATGCATCTCCGCGATCACCGCATCGACCTGCTTCTTGAAATCGCCGACATCCATGAAGGCCTCGATATTGATCGCCAGGTAGAACTGGCCGGTGTTGGTGGGTGATGCCGCGTCGGCGTTCATGTCGACGACGTTCTTGCCGAAATGAGCACCGTTGAGTGTCCCCGCCAGGATGCCGAAGATCAGCGCCAGGCCGTAACCCTTCGGGCCGCCGATCGGAAGCAGGTATCCGGTATCCGCCTTGCTGGCATCGGTCAGCGGGCTGCCGTCATGGCCGACCATCCAGCCTTCCGGCATCTCGATGCCGCGCTGGGCATAGACCTTGACCTTGCCGTAGGAAGTTACAGTCGTCGCCATGTCGAGGACGATGGAATTTTCCTTGTCGGCCGGGACCGACACGGCGATCGGGTTGGTCGAGAGCAGCATCTCCGTTCCGCCCCAGGGCGGCAGGTGATTGGCGCTGCCGACCGCGACATAGAGGCCGATCATGTCGTGTTCCAGCGCCATGTTGGAATAGACCCCGGCCGCGCCCGCATGGTTCGAGCTGTGCAGGCCGACCCAGGCGACGCCGGCGGTCTTGGCTTTCTCGATCGCCACTTCCGCGGCCCTGTGGACGACGAGATGGCCCATCCCGTTGTCGCCGTCGATCAGCGCCATCGCGGTGCGCTCTTTCTCGATCTTGATGTCCGGTGTCGGGTTGAACCCGCCCGACTTGAGCCGTCCGATATATCCGGGCAAGCGGAAGATGCCGTGGGAATCCTTGCCGAGCATGTCGCCTTCAGCCATCAGGTGGGCCACGGTCGCGGCGTCGGCGTCGGGCATGCCGCTCGCGGCGAAACACCGCGTCATGAAGGCCTCGATCTGGTCGCGGGTGTAGCGTTGCATTGTGATTGCGTCGGCCGGCATGTTCACTCTCCCCAAAGCGTTTGTCTCGTGTATCTCGTGGGGCGCACCATAGACAAAAAACAGACGGCCCGGCGAGTGGTCGGTGCAAATTACTCCTGTTCTCCGGCGGATGAAGAATGCAGCATATGCTCGAGGAGTACCCAACCGATGCCTGAGATCACACTCGAAGACCGCACCATTATTCAGCTGGCCGAAGATATGCGCGCCGGCCGAACGACAGCCACGGCTCTCGCCGAGGCTGCCATCGCCAACCACGAAGCCGGCGATGCCACGTTCGGCGCCTACAAGACCTGGGACCCGGCGCGGTTTTGCGCCGAAGCGGACGTCGCCGACCGGGCGTTCGCGGCCAGCTTCGACCTTGGGCCGCTCCAGGGCATTCCGATTTCAGTGAAGGATCTGTACGGCGTTCGCGGTTATCCGACGTTTGCGGGGTCGCCGCGTGAATTGCCCGAGGCATGGCGCCATGAAGGCCCGGTGATCCGGGCCTTGCGCGGGCAGCTCGCCGCGTTTTCGGGCAAGACACATACGGTTCAGTTCGCCTTCGGCGCGCTGGGCACGAACCCCCATTGGGGCACGCCGCGCAACCCGTGGGATGCCGATGATCATCGCGCACCCGGCGGCTCCAGTGCGGGGGCGGGGGTCAGCCTCTGGGAGGGCTCGGCGCTGCTGGCGATGGGCACCGACACGGCGGGCTC
>JAQCFD010000189.1 GCA_027618305.1 Pseudomonadota bacterium | reverse complement strand
TGGGATTCGAACCCACGGTACGCTTGCACGTACGCCGGTTTTCAAGACCGGTCCTTTCAACCACTCAGGCACCTCTCCGACAGCGTCGACGGCACGAAGCTGATGAACGACTTCTTCGCCGGCTACGAACATCTGGCTGCGCGGAACGATTCCACCGGCAAGGTCGGCTGCGTCGGCTTCTGTTACGGCGGCGGTGTGTGCAACGCGCTGGCGGTCGCCTATCCCGAGCTCAACGCGTCGGTGCCCTTCTATGGACGTCAGGCGAACACCGAAGACGTGCCGAAGATCCAGGCGCCTCTGCTGCTCCACTATGGCGAACTGGACGAGCGGATTAACGCCGGCTGGCCGGCCTATGAGGCGGCCCTGAAGGCCGCGGGTAAGACCTTTGAAGGCCATATCTATGCCGGGGCCAACCACGGCTTCCACAATGACTCCACGCCGCGCTACGACGAAGCGAACGCCGAACTGGCCTGGTCTCGCACCATCGACTGGTTCAACAAGTATCTGGCCTAGGCGCCGGTTTCCGGGCTGATCCGGGGTTTCTCCGGGGTTCCGACCCCGGAGAATGCGGCTCGTCTATTAGTATTATATCAATATGATATATATTGTTTTGTATCATATCATATGAGATTGTCCGGCTCGGCATAAGTGACCTATGGAGAGCTGTGATGGACGCAAAGACTGTTTGTTTGGCCGTGCTGAGCCAGGGCGAAGCATCGGGCTATGAAATCCGTAAATCCGTCGAGGAAGGCCCGTTCGGCCACATCCAGGACATCGGATTCAGCTCCATCTACCCCGCCCTGTCGCGCCTGCGTGAGGACGGGTTGGTTTCGGTGACGGAACTCACCCAGGAAGGCCGGCCGGACAAGAAGATCTACCGGCTGACGTCCGACGGTCGGCTCTCTCTGCTCAACGCATTGAAGGATCCGACGGAATCCGACCGTGTCAGGTCAGATTTCCTGTTTCGGATGTTGTTTGCCGACATTCTGCCACCGTCGATCATCGACTCCATGATCGATGCGCGCATGGACGAAATCCAGACCCGCCTCACGCGCCTGGATGCGCGCGCGGCGCGCGGGTTCGAAAGCATCGGGGAAGAATTCGTGAACGGGTTCGCCGCCACCGTCCAACGGGCCATGGCGGTCTATATCGAAGAAAACCGCCACCAGCTCGTTGCCGCTGCTTTGGCGCCCTCACGCGCCGTCGCCGAATAAGCGGGATCACTCAAATGCGCAAATCCATCATCACGGCCCTCATCCTCGCGGTCATCGGCATCGGCTGGATCGCATCGGGCCAGTTCGGAACCGAGGAGCGCATGCAGACCGCCAGCGGTGACTCTGCGTCGTCGCCGACCGCGCCTGCCAGCAAGGCCCTGATGCGGGTTCGCGTCGCGGATCTCGAGGCCGTGATGCGCGTCGAGCGGGTCGATGTCACCGGCCGCACCGAGGCGTCACGGACGGTCCAGATCCGGGCCGAGACCCATGGGCAGGTCCGCGAATTGCTGCGCCAGCGCGGCGACAATGTCGAGAAGGGTGCCCCGATCGCGCGCCTGCGCCTCGATGACCGCACCGCGAAACTCGAGGAGGCGAAGGCGTCGCTGCGCCAGCGCGAGATCGAGTTCAAAGCGGCCGAGTCGCTGCAGCAAAAGGGTTTCCGCTCCGAGACCGACGAGGCTGCCGCTCTGGCCCGGCTCGACGGTGCACGTGCCATTGTGGAGCAAATGCAGATCGATATCGCGCGCACCACGTTTCGCGCCCCGTTCGACGGCATGATCGATTCCGGACATATCGAACTGGGCGACTATGTGCAGGTTGGCGATGTCGCGGCCACGGTGGTGGACCTCGATCCGATCCTCGTCGTCGGCAATGTCAGCGAGCGCCAGGTGAACAGTCTGCATGTGGGTATGCCCGGCACGATCCGGCTGATCGACGGGACCGAGCGCGACGGCATCATTCGGTTCGTCGCACCCGTAGCCGAACCGAGTACGCGCACCTATCGCGTCGAACTTGAGGTCCCCAATGCCGATGTCTCCATCCGCGACGGCCTGACGGCCGTCATCGAGATTCCGGTGAGCGAGACCGACGCACATTTCGTGTCACCGTCCACGCTGACCCTCAACGATGACGGTGTCGTGGGTGTGAAAGTCGTCACGCCCGACAACCTCGTGGCTTTCCAGCCGGTCGAGATCATCGCCGACGAGCCTGACGGCGTCTGGCTCGGCGGACTGCCCCGGAACATCCGCCTGATCACCGTCGGTCAGGAATTCGTCCTCGACGGGGAACGGGTCGAACCGGTCGCGGGCAACGCGCGCATCGTGGAGGCTGACAGGACATGAGCCTGATCGATGCCGCACTCAACCGGTCGCGAACAGTTCTCGCAACCCTCGTTCTCCTGCTTGTTGCGGGCGCCTTCTCCTTTGCCGCGATCCCCAAGGAAGCCGAACCCGACGTCAATATCCCGATCATCTATGTGTCGATTCATCATGAGGGGATATCGCCCGAGGATTCCGAGCGGCTGCTCGTCCGCCCGATGGAGGCGGAGATGCGGTCGATCGAAGGCGTCAAGGAATTGCGCGCCACATCCTATCTCGGCGGCGGCAATGTGGTGCTCGAGTTCGAAGCCGGGTTCAACCCCGATACCGCCATCGATGACGTGCGTGAAAAAGTCGACCTGGTGCGCCCCGACCTGCCCGCCGATACCGACGAGCCCACCGTCAACGAAGTCAATCTGAGCCTGTTCCCCGTTCTCGTCGTCACCCTTTCGGGTGACGTGCCCGAACGCACGCTGATGCGTCTGGCCCGCGACCTTCAGGATTCGGTCGAGGCGATCCCCGAAGTGCTCGAGGCCACAATCGGCGGCGACCGCGACGAACTGGTCGAAATCGTGGTCGAGCCGCAGCTGCTCGAAAGTTACAACGTCGACCCGGCCGCCCTGCTGGAGCTCCTGTCCCGCTCGAACCAGCTCGTCGCCGCAGGCGCCATCGATACCGGCCAGGGTCGGTTCGCCATCAAGGTCCCCGGCCTGATCGAGAATGTGAACGACATCCTCGACCTGCCGGTGAAGGTAAACGACAACGCCAAGGTGACGTTTCGCGATCTGACCTCCGTGCGCCGGACCTTCCGCGACCGCGATACGGTCGCGCGCGTCAATGGCCAGCCCGCCGTTTCTCTGGAAATCTCCAAGCGGACGGGCTCGAACATCATCGAAGCCATCGAACAGGTCCGCGACATCGTACTTGCCGAAAGCACGGAATGGCCAGAGGCGGTCACGATCAACTTCTCGCAGGACAAATCGGTGCAGGTGCGCACCATGTTGAGCGACCTCCAGAACAATGTTCTGAGCGCGGTTCTTCTGGTCATGATCGCTGTCGTCGGTGCATTGGGGCTGCGATCCGGCATCCTCGTGGCCGTTGCCATTCCCGGCTCGTTCCTGACCGCCATCCTGGTCCTCAATGCGCTCGGCATGACGGTGAATATCGTCGTCCTGTTCTCCCTCATCCTGGCCGTCGGGATGCTGTCTCCCTGCGGAATTGTTGTGACCGAGTATGCCGACCGCAAGCTGCGCGAGGGCGAGCCGCCCGAACGGGCCTACAGCATGGCCGCCAAGCGCATGGCCTGGCCGATCATCGCCTCGACCGCAACCACCCTTGCCGCGTTCGCGCCCTTGCTGTTCTGGCCGGGCATCGTGGGCGAATTCATGAAGTTTCTTCCCATTACCCTCGTCGCCACACTGACGGCGTCATTGGCGATGGCGTTGCTCTTTGTCCCTGTCCTGGGCGCCAATTTTGCCATCGTCTCACGCTACGTCATTGTCGCCGGCGCGGCCGCACTGGGTGCCATCATCGCCGCCGCGATCGGCAACGGGATATTGTCCGCGATCTTTGGTGACACGCTGGCACCCGCCTTTGCACGCCCCATGGCGACGATCTTACTCGGCGGCACGGGCCTCGTCTGCGGCGGCTGGCTCGGCCTTCGCCTGGCGGCCCTCGTCGACCGCGGTCTGTCCCGGCCCATGACGCCCGCCGGCGTGAGTGCAGCCGGCGGAAAGGCCAACGGGCAGGATGATGATGACGCTGTCGATCTCGCCTCCCTGACAGGCATCACCGCGGCCTATGTGGGCATCCTGCGCGCCGCACTCAAACGCCCGGCGATCATCTTATCGATCGCCCTCGCCACACTGATCGGCTCGTGGGTGCTGTATGGCGCGCTCGGCAAGGGCGTCGAGTTTTTCCCCGATGTGGAGCCCGAACAGGCGGCCGTCCAGATCCACGCCCGCGGCAACCTGTCCGTGTCGGAAAAGGCATCCCTCGTCGGCGAGGTCGAGCAGCGCATCCTTGAGCTCCAGGCCGAGCGTGGCGAATTTGATTCGGTCTACTCCCTGTCTGGCATCCCCGACCGACAGCAGGAAGGCGTCGCGGAAGACGTCATCGGCACCATCAGCGTCGAATTCACCGACTGGGATCAGCGTCGCCCGGCGGACATCATCCTCGCGGACATCATTGCCCGATCGGGAGATCTGGCCGGCATATTTGTCGAAACGCGCAAACAGGAAAGCGGCCCGCCGGTCGGCAAACCGGTCCAGGTACAGTTGAGTTCACGTCACCCCGACCTGCTCGACGGTGAGGTGGCGAAGGTGCGCGCATTCGTTGACACCCTGGTCGGCCTCAAGGATGTGGAGGACAGCCGTCCCCTGCCCGGCATCGAGTGGGAAATAAATGTCGATCGCGCCGAGGCCGCCAAGTTCGGGGCAGACGTCGCCATGGTCGGCAACGCCGTCAAATTCGTCACCAACGGCATGAAAATCACCGATTACCGGCCCGACGACAGCGACGACGAAATCGATATCGTGGCGCGATATCCCTACAACGACCGTACGATCAACCAACTCGACGAGATTCGTCTGCAGACATCCGAAGGTCTGGTGCCGATCAGCAATTTTGTCGAACGCGTTGCCAAGCCGCTCACAAGCCAGCTCAGTCGGGTCGACGGGCTCCGCGTAATGACGGTGCGGGCGGACGTGCTGCCCGGCGTGCTCGCCGACGACATGGTCAGACAGATCCGCGCCTGGCTGCCCACGGCAGGCATCGACCCCCGGGTCGACGTGGAGTTTCGCGGCGAAGACGAGGAACAGAAGGCCGCGCAGGCGTTCCTCCAGAAGGCATTCGGGGTCGCACTGTTCCTGATGGCGATTATTCTCGTCACCCAGTTCAACAGCTTCTATTCCGCTTTCCTGATCCTCTCCGCCGTCATCATGTCCACGGTCGGCGTGATGCTCGGCCTGTTGATCGTCGGCCAGCCTTTCGGCATCGTCATGAGCGGAATCGGGGTGATCGCACTCGCCGGCATTGTCGTGAACAACAACATTGTCCTGATCGACACGTTCGATCGATTGCGAAAACAGGTCTCGAATCCACTCGATGCCATCCTGATGACCGGCGCCCAACGTTTGCGCCCTGTCCTTCTGACGACGGTCACCACGGTATTGGGTCTGCTGCCGATGGTGCTGCAGATCAACATCGACTTCGTCACCCGTGAAATCAGCCAGGGAGCGCCATCGACTCAGTGGTGGGTTCAGCTTTCGACCGCGATTGTCGCAGGCCTGACTTTCGCCACGGTTCTGACACTGGTCATCACGCCGAGCGCATTGATGTTGCGGGAGAATTTCGTTGCCCGACGCCAGGCGCGCCGGGACAAAATTTCAGCTTCCCAGCCCGCCTAGTTTGCGGCCGGCAACGTGAATATCTGACCCGGATAGATAAGGTCAGGATCGCGGATCTGATCCTTGTTCGCCTCATAAATGAGCGTGAACTGAAAGCCGGACCCATAACGCTGGCGCGCGATTTTCCAGAGGTGATCACCCGGCTGGATGATCGCCACCCGGCCCGGCGGCAAATCGGCCACACGCTCACCACGTACAAATGGCAGCTCAGAACGTGCTAGCACAGTGCCGTCGGGATGCACCTGATCCACCCGAAGGGTATAGCTGCCCACCGGAATTTCCCGGTCCAGCGTCAGTGTCCAAGCGCCGTCGCCGTCGGCCTGAGTTGTGCCGACCAGTTTGTTGTCCAGATAGATACGCACCGTGCTGTTCGGTGCCGCAATGCCGGAAAGCGTGGTGCGCCCGGCCTCATCATAGTCGATCTTGCCAACAGCAGCTGCGGGCCCGGGTCGCTGCAAAACCTCCACTTCGCCGTCACGGGGCAGCGCCACCGCCAGGGCATTGCCGCTGCGCTCGGGCACGATCAGCGCCACCACCCGATCCGCGGTCAGGGGCTCGGCGCCCTCACATTCGGCGACGAGTGTCAGTTCCCGCGCACCGGGAGTCAGGGCATCGTCAGGGACCAGCACCCACTCACCGGCCCGGTCCACTGTGGTGCGGCCGACTTCGGTTTCGCCATCACGAATGATGATCGTGCAGCCCGGCGTCGCACGCCCGGCAATAACCACGTTCCCTGCCTCGTCCACCCGCACGACATCGAAGTCGGGACGAACGGGTCCGGCGGCCACACCCGCGCCGGCGGGTGCTTGATCTGTCGTTGTTCCCGGCTCAGCCACGGGCGCGCCGGGCTCCGGCAGCC
>JAQCFD010000188.1 GCA_027618305.1 Pseudomonadota bacterium | reverse complement strand
CCCCCACTCGATCGAGGGGGCCGCTGCCGCGATCTGCAGCACCGCCGCGCTCGACACGCTGGATTCGGCAATCTTGCCCGCCAGATTCACATGCATCCCCAGCTCGTCAAAAAGCTCGGTTGCCTGGAACGCGCGGGTCACACCGCCGAGCTTGATCATCTTGACGCTGCCGCCCTGGGCCGCGCCCATCGCATGGTGCTTGCGCACATCGTCGAAGCTGTGCAGGCCCTCATCCGCCCCGACGGGACAAGACGACGCGGCGGCGATCTCGGCCATCGTCTCGACATCGTGGCCCATCACCGGCTGCTCGAGGAAATCGAGAGACTCGCTCGCCTCGGCGGCGAACTTCAGGGCCTCCTCGCGGGTCCAGCCCTGGTTGCAGTCGGCCGACAACTGGACGCCGCCATTGACCGCCTTGCGGATGGCGTTGGTCCGTTCGATGTCCTTCTCGACCGGTTTGCCGCCGACCTTGATCTTCATATGGGTAACACCGGCGCCGGCGCGCTCGCTGGCCTCCGCGACATCCACATCGATATCGCCGGTGGCGAGCATGTACAGGACGGGCACCTGGGTGCGGCGCACCCCGCCGAGAAGCTCGGCCATGGATTTCTGCTGCGCCTTGCCTGCCACGTCGTAACACGCCATCTCCAGCACGGTCTTCGCGCTGGCGTTGCCATACATGCGCCAGTTCATCTCCGCGAGATTAGCTTCGAAGTCCGAGGGATCGCGTCCGATCATGAATGGCGTCAGGAACCCGATGGCAGCCGTCATGCTCTGGACGGTCTCGCCGGTCATCGACGGCGAGGATGACGCTTCGCCCCAGCCGACCAGACCGCTATCGGTCTCGACACGGGCGAAAACATTTTCGGATGTGGCAATCTCGACACCCGACATCTTGAAGGGTCGGAACAACGGCAGGTAGGCCGTCATCGGCTCGATTTTCGTGATCTTCATATTGCGTCTCCGTTCCGTTCGTCGCCGGGTTTATATCCCCTGGCGGTGCTTTGGGGCGGTGTTCTAGCGTCCGCGTTTCAGTTCGCGAGTCTTCGGCTTCGTGCCCGGTGCGTATTCCGAAACCTCATCATCAAGGAATTTCGAGAGTTTGCGCAAGCGTTCTGACGATTGCTTGCGCACGAGATCCACGTCGCAGCCTTCCCAGTCATAGAATCCCTTGCCGGCCGAGAGCCCGACTTCGCCGCGTGCAACCATGTCCTGGATCAACGGGTTGGGCGTGTCGATCGGGTGCAGTTCCGGCACGATCGAGCTCTGCGCCAGCGCGTGAATTTCGAGCCCCGAGGTGTCCTTCTGTTCTATCAGGCCGTTCAGGCACATGCGCGGCGCCAGCATTTTACGGGCCGCCATGTCGATATCTTCCGGTGTCGCGACCCCTTCCTCGACGAGGTAATAGGCCTCGTGGAGGATGATGTGCTGCAGGCGGTTGATCAGGAAGCCGACGATCGGCTTGTAGAGCGTGACGATCTCCTTGCCCGTTCGCCGCACCGCATCGGCGACCGCATCGACGACCTCCGCCGGGGCACCGGGACCTGCCATCACCTCGGCAACGGCCGTGGTATCCGCCGGCATGAAATAGTGGACGCCGGTGAAGAGTTCCGGCTTCGCCAGCGTTTCGGACAGAATATCCAGCGACATGCCCGACGTGCCCGTTGCAATGATCACGTCGTCATCAGGCCACGCCGCTTCGACGCCGGCAAAGACCTGCTGCTTGATCGCCACGTCCTCGGGAACGAACTCGATCACCAGATCCGGCGCCTCGGCCGGAAAGTCCGCGGTCGCGGTCACGCCCGGCGGCAGATCATCGAGTTCTGCTGCACGGCTGCTCTTGATCATGGTGTCAAAACCAGCGGCCGCAAACGTCGCCGAGACCCCTTTTCCCATCACGCCGTAACCGACGATCAATACCGATTGAATGGGTGCCCTGTTGTTCATGATGTCCCGTTTCGCAATGATGTTTCCTCTCGACAATCCCAGCTGTTCGCAGGCGCGACCGTTGCGATTGTCGATACGCGCGGGACTGTATATATGTCCGGACAAACCGGCCAGTACTGCATCTGTGGACGCTTCATTCGTTGCGCGTGCGGTTCAGACCGACTAGGGAAACACGAACGGATATTTAAGGGAGCCAACCATGTCCAATATGCCGACTTCGGACGATTTCGAAGACATCCTCTTCGAGGTCAAAGACAATGTCGCCTGGGTCACGATCAACCGCCCGGACTCACGTAACGCCTTTCGTGAGCACACGCTGGATGAACTGGTTCATGCATTCAAATCCACCCGCAACGACGCCTCGATTGCCTGTGCGGTCGTGACCGGAGCGGGCGATCAGTCTTTTTCGGCCGGCGGCGATTTTGGCGCCATGATGAAGCTGAACTGGACCAACGCCTATCACTGGAATGACCGTATGCTGGCGACCGCGATGACGATCCGCGGCCTGCCGATCCCCGTCATCGCCATGGTGAATGGCTGGTGCATGGGCGGCGGACATGAGCTGGCCCTGTGGTGCGACATGGTGATTGCCTCCGACCGCGCCAATTTCGGCCAGTCGGGTGCGAAAGTCGGCGCCTGCCCGACTGTCGGTGCGACCCAGTACATCCCGCGCATCATCGGCGAGCGGCTGGCCCGCGAGATGATCTTCCTGGCGCGTACGTTCACGGCCCAGGAGGCCGTCGATATCGGCCTGATCAACAAGGTCGTGCCCCATGACGATCTGCGTGCCGAGACGGAAAAATGGTGCGAGACCATCAAGGGCCATAGCGGTCAGACGATCCGCATGACCAAGAAGTCCCTCAACCATGAATCCGATGAGCTCTACGCGTCGTGGCAGCACGGCATGGAATTGCTGGCCCATGTCTGGGGCAGCGAGGAATCGATGGAAGGCATGCAGGCCTTCCTAGACAAGCGCAAGCCGGACTTCATGAAGTTCCGCATGAAGAACAAGGAGATCGTCGATCAGTATCTCGACGATCTGAACAACAACCGAAATCAGCTCAAGTCAAACTGAGCCAACTTGCCGTCCTCTCCTTCGACAAGCTCGGGATGAGGACGGTGCCAAACAAGGGGCCTCATGCTGAGCCTGACGAAGCATGAGGCCGGGGATTCGAACCACATGACCGAGACCGCTTCGCCCGGCGCACTCGACGGAATCCGGGTTATCGATTTAACCCGGGTTCTCGCCGGGCCGTTCTGCGCCATGTCACTGGGCGACATGGGCGCCGACGTGATCAAGGTCGAACAGCCCGGGCGCGGCGACGACACCCGCGCCTGGGGCCCGCCCTTCGTCGGCGAGGAATCCGCCTACTATCTGGGCGTGAACCGCAACAAGCGCGGCATCACGCTCAATCTGAAGGAGCCCGCGGCACGCGAGGTGCTGGCGGAACTTCTGTCGGACGCCGACGTGGTGATCGATAATTTCAAGCTCGGTACCCTCGCGCGTTTCGGGTTCGATGACGCCTGGTTCGAGGCAAATGCGCCCCAGATCGTGCGCGCCTCGATCCTCGGTTATGGCTCGACCGGTCCGCGGGCGGGCCTGCCCGGGTATGATTTCCTGCTTCAGGCCGAAAGCGGCCTGATGAGCATCACCGGCGAGGCCGACGGCGATCCGATGAAGCTCGGCGTGGCCATCGTCGATATCGGTACCGGCATGTATGCCCTGTCGTCGATCCTGGCGGCCTTGCAGGCGCGCCATCGCACCGGCAAGGGACAGTATGTCGAGGTCTCGCTGTACGACACCGGCGTCTCCCTGCTGGCCAACGTGGCCGCTAATTTCCTGGCCTCGGGCAATCCCGCCGGGCGCTACGGCAACGGCCATCCGAACATCGTGCCCTACAACGCCTACCCGACACGCGACGGCATGATCGCGCTTTCGGTCGGCAATGACGGCCAGTTCCGGACCTTCTGCGAGGCGGTCGGCAAACCCGAATGGGCGGATGACGAGAAGTTCGCGCGCAACCGCGACCGGGTGGAAAATCGCGGTGCGTGCGACGGCATGATCTCGGATCTGTTCCGCACGGACGACACGGCCAATTGGATCGAGAAACTGCTGGCCGCCAAGGTCTCCTGCGCCCCGATCAACACGGTCGAACAGGCGTTGACGGCGGATCACACGATCGCGCGCGGCCTCGTGACCGAGGCCGAGCATACGACCGAGGGTCGCATCAAGCTTCCGGGCATCCCGTTCCGCTTCTCCGACACGGCGGCCAGCGTACGGCGCGCGCCGCCGACCCTAGGCGAACACACCAACGAGGTGCTGACCGCACTGGGCAAATCCGAGGACGAGATAACCGCCTTGCGCGACGCCGGCGCGATCTGACGCGCCCGATCCGTGACGTTTCGTCGTAAGAGCCATTCGCCCCTGACGGATGTGCGTCGGGCTTCGGTGTGGGACACTCCGCGCACATTTGGAATGACCGCAACCTGCGGAATGTTTAAGGGGATTACAGAATGGCCGAAAGAATCGATGTCGGACGCATCACGCTCAACGTAGATCAGAAGGGTGACGGACCGCCGTTCATCTTCATCCCCGGCCTCGTCGGTGTGATGAACAGCTGGGACTATCAGCGCGCAATCTTCTCCGACCGCTATCGCTGCATCTCCTTCGACCACCGCGGTTCGGGTGACAGCGATTTCCCCGGCCCCGACGGCTATTCAACCCAACACATCGCCGATGACGTCATCGCGCTGATGGACACGCTGGAAATCGAAAAGGCCCATGTGCTGGGCACCTCGACCGGCGGCGCGATCCTGCAGAATCTCGCCATCGATCACCCCGACCGATTCCGCTGCTGCATCTTCTCCAACACCTGGACGAAGGCGGACGAGTATATCCGCCGGGTGCAGACCGCGCGCCGCGAGATCGCGCTGGCCGAAGGCAAGGAAGCCTATGTGCGGGTCAGCTCACTGTTCACCAACGGCTGCATGCAGTTCCGCCACAACCTCGACAAGGTCATGGAGCTGGAGAAACGCTCGCTCGAGACCATCGCCGAGCCCGAGATTCTGGCCGCGCGCATCGACATGACCCTGAACCATGACCGGCTGGATGAGATCAGCAAGATCAAGAACCCGTCGCTGATCGTCGGCACCCGCGACGACGCGACCGTGCCCTTCTACTTCTCCGAAGATCTCCACGAGGCAATCGAGGGCTCGGAACTGGTGCTGGTCGAGGAAGGCGGACACTACTCCTACCGCCGCCATCCCGAGCAGTGGGCCGGCATCGTCGGCCCCTTCCTCGCAAAGTGGGAAGGCAAAATCTGATGCGGGTCGGCATCGTCGGTATCGGCTGGTGGTCGGACGTCCTCGCCGGCGTTATCGCCAAGTCGGACAAGCTCGAGCTGCGCGCCGGCTATTCACGCTCGCCCGACAAGGTGGCCAAGTTTGCCGCCGATTTTGACTGCGAGGCGATGCGATCTTACGAGGCGATGCTCGCGCTCGACGATCTGGACGGGGTCATCCTGACAACGCCGAACTCGGCCCATCGAGCCGGAACCGAAGCCGCGGCGGCGGCGGGCAAGCATATCTTCGTAGAGAAGCCCGTCTCGAACTCCATTGCGGATGGTCGCGCGATGATCGCGGCGTGTGAAGCCGCGAATGTGGCGCTCGCCGTCGGGCATTCGTACCGCCGCAACGGCGCGCTGCGCCACCTCAAGCATCTGATCGACAGCGGCGAACTTGGCCGCGTCAGTCTCGCCGAGGGCGTATTCTCCAATGACAATGGGCTCAAGCTCAAGCCCGGCGCCTGGCGGACAGACCCGGCTGAAATTCCCGGCGGCTGCCTGATGCAGATCGGGATCCACCAGATCGACAACCTGCTCTATTTGTTGGGCGACGCCGGCGAGGTCACCGCCTACTTCAACCGGCTCGAGACCGAACCCGAGATCGAGGACGTCACCGCGCTGCTCATGCAGTTCAAATCGGGTGCCGTCGGCTATGTCGCGGCGGATTACATTTCGCCGCGCCGCTTCACACTCGCGATCCACGGCACCAAGGCCAACGCGTTCTTCGATATGGACAATGACGGGCTGCGTATTCAGCGCACAGGCGAAGCAGCGCCGTCACCCGTCGATTACACCCCCGCCGATCACCTGCTTGTCGAGTTGGAAGACTTCGCCGATGCCGTCGCCGAGGGCCGCAAACCCGAGATCGACGGCCGTGACGGTCTGGTGCCGCTCGCCGTGGTTCTCGCCGCCGCGAGGTCGTCGAGTGAGCGCCGGTCGGTGCCGCTGGCGGAAATTCTGGGCGACGGCCAGGACGCTAACTAGGCGAGGCCGGCAATCTCCAGCGCCCGCGACCGGTCGAGGCCGAGCTTCTCGCCCGCCTCCAACAGCAACACCCAGGTCCCTTCGGGGATGAAGATGCCATTCGCACCGCGTTCCTTGCGGGCAATGCGTTCGGGGTCGCCCGGCACCAGAACCGGTTTGTCCGGATCCGCCGGACGGGCGCTCTTGGTGTATTCGACCATCGCGTCGACTTCCCGGGCGATCGAAT
Organism: Pseudomonadota bacterium; assembly: GCA_027618305.1. Classification (GTDB taxonomy): domain Bacteria; phylum Pseudomonadota; class Alphaproteobacteria; order UBA6615; family UBA6615; genus UBA8079. Next base: position 90 of record JAQCFD010000188.1, on the reverse strand, counting down.
TTGCATCCCCAAGCCGGTGCGGATCCATTACGATCATGGTCATCGTGTTGATGATCCCATCGAGCCGCTCGTTGCCGGGCTGGATCGTGA
>JAQCFD010000187.1 GCA_027618305.1 Pseudomonadota bacterium | reverse complement strand
TCGTCATGCCCGGACTTGATCCGGGCATATCTGTTCGGCGGATCGGGCTGAAGAGATGCTATTTCTCTTCCGCATCCAGACGCAGGCTCGCATAGCTGCCCGGCGCGGCCTCGATGACCTTGAGCTTGCCGTCGCCCGGTTTGCGGGCATCGACCTGGCCGCCGGCGTTCTTCGCCAGCCATTTGCGCCATTCCGGCCACCATGAGCCCGGATGTTCCTTGGCGCCCTCGAACCATTTGTCCGGATCGGCAGGGTTCTTGGTCGCGGTCCAGTAGCCATATTTCTCGACGGTCGGCGGGTTGACCACGCCGGCGATATGGCCCGAGCCCGCGAGGCAGAACTGCACCGGGCCCTTGTAGATCTGGGTGGCGGCGTAGGTCGATTTCCAGGGTGCTATATGGTCTTCCTTGGTCGACAGCATGAAGACGGGCAGGTCGATCTTCGACAGGTCGATCGGCACGCCGTCGAGCTCGATCCCGCCCGGCTCGATCAGCTTGTTCTCCTGATACATCTTGCGCAGGTAGAAGCTGTGCATCTCGGCCGGCATGCGCGTCGAGTCCGAGTTCCAGTAGAGCAGATCGAACGGGAAGGGCTCTTTGCCGAGCAGGTAATTGTGCACGACGAAGGACCAGATCAGGTCGTTCGCGCGCAACATGTTGAAGGTGGTCGCCATGGACGAGCCTTCGAGCACGCCGCCTTCGTCTTCCATGCGGTCCTCGAGGGCATCGAGCTGTTCCTCGTCGATGAACACGCCCAGCTCGCCCGGCTCGGTGAAATCGGTCAGTGCGGTGAAGAAGGTCGCCGACGTGAAGCGCTTGTCTTTCTTTTCGGCCATGTAGGCCAGCGTGCTGGCGATCAGCGTGCCGCCCAGACAATAGCCGATGACGTTGGTTTCCTTCTCGCCGGTCGCCGCCTCGATGGCGTCGAGCGCGGCCAGCGGGCCCTCGAGCATGTAATCCTCGAAGGATTTCTTCGCCAGCTTGCTGTCCGGATTGACCCAGGAGACGACGAACACCGTCAGCCCCTGATGCACGCACCAGCTGATGAACGAATTCTTCGGCTGCAGGTCGAGGATGTAATATTTGTTGATCCAGGGCGGGACGATCAGCAACGGTCGCTTGTCCACTTTCTTGGTGGTCGGCTCGAACTGGATGAGCTGCATCAGGTCGGTCTCAAACACCACCTTGCCCGGCGTGACGGCGATGTTCTCGCCCAGGGTGAAGGCCGTCTCGTCGGTCTGGCGGATACGCAACTGGCCGTCGCCGCGCTCCATGTCGTCGAGCAGGTTTTCGAGGCCCTTGACCAGATTTTCGCCGCCGGACTCAACCGTTGCACGAATAACTTCCGGATTGGTCATCAGGAAGTTGGTCGGCGCCAGCGCGTCGACGAACTGGCGGGTATAGAAATCCACCTTCTTGGCGGTCTTGTCGTCGAGTCCGTCGACTTCGCGCACGGTGTTGGTCAGCCAGCGCGACGACAGCAAATAGGATTGCTTGATGTAGTCGAAGACGATGCTTTCATCCCATTCGGAATCGCGGAACCGGCGATCGTCGCGTTCCGGCGCGTACGTGGGATCGACCTCGGCGCCCATCATCTTCTGGGTCGTGGTCTGCCACAGGCTCATATAGTCCTGCCAAAGCTGGAACTGGGCCTGCATCAGCTGCGCGGGATTGGCCATCATGCGCTGGGTCAGCTCGATGAAGGCAGACCCCACATTCATCGGATCCGCCATCCCCATACTGCCGGATTGGTTCGACAGGAAGCCCTTCACGAGCGTTTGGCTACGCTCCGCGATCTTGGCCATCGAGGCGGCAAGGGCTTCGGGGTCAGACGCTTGTTTGCCGGCATTCTCTGCATTTTGTTGATCAGCCATCTGCCAATCCTCTATAACTGCAATGCTTTTTGCGATTCGCGTTCGTCGCAGGGTGCTTGATCATTTGCATGTGAACACGATAAATCTCTATCGATTGCCAGTGTTTCCGACGTTGTGTTCTAACGTATGTTGCACTGCACAAAAGATCAAGCAAGTAGACGCGGCAATCACGATTCGTGCAATGCCGCGATGGGTGTCATGAGGGGTGCAAGCAGATGAAGTTCGGACCATACAAATACGCACGACAGGCGCTGCCGCTTGTTTTCGTGTTTACGTTGGCGAGTTGTACTTTCTTCGACGACGTGGTCGACGCCATCAGCGGCGATGAGCCTGCAACCCAAACTGCGTCCGACGAGGGGGTGCGCGCCCGTGGTGATAGCGCACGTGAGGCCGCCAATGATTCCGATACCCCGTCGCTGACCACCGTTCCGGACCGGCCCCAAACAGCTGCCCCCACCAATCGTGAGCGTGTCGTCGAGGGCCTGATCTCCGACCGTGAGAATGCGCGCTACACCGATGAGGCGATCCGCCTGCAGGGGTCGACACGCGCGCCCGATGCCTCCCAGAGTGCGTCGCGCGCGGTCACGCCGCCGCCAGCCGTCGTTGCTGCGCCGGCACCGGCCCCCGCATCGGCAACCCCGACGGTCATCCCGCCGCCGCCGCCGGTCATCCCCGCGCCGCAGGCCACCGTTCCCGCGCCTCCGACCGTTACCGCGCGGCCGTCCCTTCCGCCGGCCCCTGTGGTCCAGCCGGTCATCCAGCCGCGCCCAGCGACGCCCAGTCTGGCGGCTAATGCGCCGGCGGCGTCGGTCCAGCAGGCTTCCGGCTCGGTGACGGTGGATATGAGCGCGATCGGTGGTGGTTACGTACCGGCAACGGCGTCTGCCGGCCAGGGTATTCAGGTTGCGACGATCCAGTTCAATCACAGTTCCTCCAATCTCAGTGCGCGTGATCGGCAGATCATCGCCACGGTCGCGTCGGCCCAGCGCAGCGACAATTCGGATGTTCGGATTGTCGGGCATGCGAGCAGCCGCACGATGCAGTTGCCGAAGGCGCGCCACGAGGTGGCCAACTTCCAGGTTTCCTTCAAGCGCGCAAACGCGGTCGCTCAGGCGCTCATCGAGTCCGGTGTGCCCTCGAACCGTGTCACGGTCGAGGCCGTTTCCGACGATCAACCGATCTATTCGGAAGCCATGCCGACCGGCGAAGCGGGCAACCGCCGCACCGAAATTTACTTCCGCCGCTAAATCGGTTGATAAAGGGCTTCGCAGGCCCGCTCCGAGGACTGTAAAAGAACGCGCGGCGTTGCCTTTGGCGGCGTCGATATTTGTACATCCGAAACTCGAACCTGGACTGGACCCATGCAAACGGAATTCCACCGCATCAAGCGCCTGCCGCCCTACGTATTTGCCGAAGTGAATGCGATGAAGGCAGCTGCGCGTGCGGCGGGGGCCGACATAATCGATTTCGGAATGGGCAACCCCGATTTGCCGACGCCGCCGCATATCGTCGAAAAACTCGTCGAGGCGGTGCAGGATCCGCGGACACATCGCTATTCCAACTCGCGGGGTATCCCCGGGCTGCGCAAGGCGTTGTCGGGCTATTACGCGCGCCGTTTCGGGGTCGAGATTGATCCCGAGCGCGAGGCCATTGTGACCATCGGGTCCAAGGAAGGCCTCGCCAACCTGGCGCAGGCGATCACGGGCCCGGGCGATGTCATGCTGGTGCCGAACCCGTCCTATCCGATCCACCAGTTCGGATTCATCATCGCCGACGGCACTGTGCGCTATCTGCCGGTGACCCCGGATGACGAGTTCCTGGTCGCGCTGGAACGCGCCGTGCTGCATTCCCAGCCCAAGCCGGTGGCGCTGGTCCTGTGCTATCCCGCCAATCCGACATCGCTGACGGCGGATCTGGATTTCTATGCGCGGGTTGTCGACTTCTGTCGCACCCATCAAATCATCCTGCTGTCCGATCTGGCCTATGCCGAAATCTATTTCGACGGCAATCCTCCGCCGTCGGTACTTCAGGTGCCGGGTGCCAAGGACGTGGCGGTCGAATTTACGTCCCTGAGCAAGACCTACTCGATGCCGGGCTGGCGCATTGGCTTCGCCGCCGGTAACCCTGAGCTTATTGCCGCGCTCGCACGCGTCAAAAGTTATCTCGACTATGGCGCGTTCACGCCGATCCAGGTGGCTGCGACCGCCGCGCTGAACGGCCCGCAGGACTGTGTCGATGAAATGCGCGCCATCTATCGCGAACGGCGCGATGTGCTTGTGGAGGGGTTGAAGCGCGCCGGCTGGAACGTGCCGACACCGACCGCGAGCATGTATATCTGGGCGCCGATCCCGGAACCCTTTGCCTCGCTTGGCAGCGTCGCATTTTCGAAGCTCCTGCTGAAACATGCCCATGTCGCGGTCTCGCCGGGGCTCGGTTTTGGTGAGTATGGCGATGGCCATGTGCGGATTGCCCTGGTCGAGAACACCCAGCGCATACGGCAGGCAATCCGAAGCATTCGTCATCTCTTTGCCGATCCGGACAAGGCATTGGCCGAAGCGGCCGATGCCGCTCAAATGTCTGTCGCTGCGAAGTAGCCAGGATCAAACATGCCGAATTCACTACGTGTCGCGATTGCGGGTCTGGGAACCGTCGGTGCGGGGACCGTCCAGGTCCTGACCGAACATCGTGATCTGATCGCCCAACGCGGCGGTAGGCCCGTCGACATTGTCGCGGTGTCTGCGAAGAACCGGGGCAAGGATCGCAGCGTCAGCCTCGAGGCCTATGACTGGTTCGACGATCCTGTCGCGATGGCCCGCGAGGCGGATGTGGATCTGGTCCTTGAGCTTATCGGCGGCGCGGACGGGCCCGCGAGGGCCGTATGCGAGGCGGCGATAGCCGCCGGGCGCCATGTGGTGACCGCCAACAAGGCCCTGCTGGCCATGCATGGCGACGCGCTGGCAACGGCAGCGGAGGCGGCGGGTGTGTCCCTCAACTACGAGGCGGCGATTGCCGGAGGTATCCCCATCGTCAAGGCGCTGCGCGAAGGGCTTGCGGGTAACCGGGTAACGCGGGTCTACGGCATCCTCAACGGCACCTGCAACTACATCCTGACCGAGATGCGCGAAGAGCGCCTGGCCTACGAGACGGTGCTCGCCGACGCGCAGAAGCTCGGCTATGCCGAAGCCGAACCGAGCGTCGACGTGGATGGCATCGACGCCGCACATAAGCTCGCTCTTCTGGCCAGCCTGGCCTTCGGCGCGAAGGTGAATTTCGCCGGCGTTTACACCGAGGGCATTCGCAAGGTCGCGCTCGAGGACATCGATTATGCCGAGGAGTTCGGCTATCGGATCAAGCTGCTCGGCAGCGCGCGAATGACCGAGCACGGGCTCGAACAGCGGGTTCATCCCTGCATGGTCAGCAAGGATGCGCCGATCGCCCATGTCGAGGGCGCCTACAACGCCGTCGTGGCCCATGGCGATTTCGTCGATGACACCCTGTATCAGGGACGTGGCGCCGGTGCGGGGCCGACGGCCTCCGCCGTGGTGGCCGATATCATCGACGTGGCGCGCGGGACCAAAGTCTCGACATTCGGCGTTCCCGTGGGGCAATTGACGGACGCGGTGCCTGCGCCGATCGAGCGACATCGCGGCGCCTATTACATTCGCCTGATGGTCTCCGATCAGCCCGGTGTGATTGCCGAAGTAACGGCGGTGTTCCGTGACGAGAGGGTCTCGATCGGATCGATGCTGCAACGCGCGCGCTCCAGGACCGAGGCGGTGCCGGTTGTCCTCACCACCCATGAATGCGAGGAGGCGGCCATGCGGCGCACCCTCGAGCGTATCGAGGCATTGGATTCCGTTGTCGAAGAGCCGACAATGATCAGAATCGAATCACTGCTTTAAACAGAGCCGGATTACCGGCCTTTTGAACAAACACTGAAGAGGGGGGTTTCATGGCCAGCCAAACCGAGGCGGTGATGGACCGCAATATGGCAATCGAGGCGGTCCGGGTGACCGAGGCAGCCGCCATCGCGGCGGAGCGATGGGTGGGGCGCGGTGATGAGCGCGCGGCAGATGCCGCGGCGGTCGACGCGATGCGCACGGCGCTCAACCGGCTCAACATCGACGGTACCGTGGTGATCGGCGAGGGCGAGCGCGACGAGGCGCCGATGCTCTATATCGGCGAAAAGGTCGGCGCGGGTGGCCCGAAGATCGACATCGCGCTCGATCCGCTCGAGGGCACCACGATCACGGCGAAGGCCAACGAGAACGCCCTGGCGGTTCTGGCACTGGCGCCGGACGGCGATTTTCTGAACGCCCCTGATGTGTATATGGAGAAGATCGCGATCGGTGGCGGTTACGAGGACGGCATCATCGATATCACTGCGCCGCCGAAGGAGAATCTCACCCGTCTGGCCAAGGCCCGCGGCTGTGATATCGGCGATCTGACGGTCTGCATCCTGGACCGGCCCCGCCACGAGGAGCTGATCGGGTCTGTCCGCGATGCGGGCGCGCGTATTTTCCTGATTTCCGATGGCGATATTTTCGGCGTGATGGCCACGTCCGATCCCGACAGCGGGATCGACATGTATCTCGGCAGTGGCGGCGCCCCCGAAGGTGTCCTTGCGGCCGCCGCATTGCAGAGCATCGGCGGGCAGATTCAGGGCCAGCTGCTGTTCCGCAACGATGACGAGATCGGCCGCGCCCGCAAACTCGGCATCGAGGATCTCGACCGGATCTACACCCGCGACGACCT
>JAQCFD010000186.1 GCA_027618305.1 Pseudomonadota bacterium | reverse complement strand
CGCGGACATCCTTGGCGGCCCCATAGGCGTGCTGCATCAAGCTTTCGAGTTCACGGCCAACACCGCCCGCATCGCGGGCCACCGCGTGGGCGGCCTTGAGCTGTCCGAGGACATCGGATTCACCCACCACGACGCTTTCGAGGCTCGCGGCAACCGCAAACACATGCCGCGCGGCGCCAATGCCCGTCAGGTCGAAGATGTCGCCATCTGCGGTATTCAGGCCGCCGGCACGCCGGCCAAGAATCTCCCGCGCCACACCGATCGCCTGGTCCGGATCGGCGGCGGCACCGTGAAACTCAACCCGGTCGCACGTCGACATCACCAGCGCCTGATCGAACCCACCCTGCTGCAGCGCGGCCAGCACGCCGGGCACGTCCGCGTCCTCGATAAACAATCGATCCCGCAAGGCGGTACTGCTGGTCTTGTGGCTGGCGCCAACGACGAGAAAGTCGGCCGGCGCCGCCCGATTTTCAGGACGGTGGCCCATATCTATCTGTCGCTAACGGTATGCGGCGAGGTGGTCGGTCAGATCGGCGATCGCCACGTCTGTCTGCTCGCCGCTGTCGAGATTTCGCACCGTCACGGCTCCCTTGGCCAGCTCATCGTCACCGATGAGCACGGCCGCCGCCGCGTTGATCCTGTCGGCACGTTTAAGGCCGCGTTTCACCCCACCTTTGTAGAGCAATTCGACCGTCAGTCCGGCGCGGCGCAGATCGCGTGCGAGGCGCATTGTTTCCCGTTCGCCGTCTTCGCCCATGCCGATCAACGCCACCGCGCGGGTCGGCGGAACGGATGCACCCAGCATCATCGCGAGCCGCTCCACACCGGCGGCCCAACCGACACCCGGCGTCGCCGGGCCGCCCATGGTCTCGATCAAACCGTCATAGCGCCCGCCGGCGAGCACGGTCCCCTGCGCGCCGAGGGCTTCCGTCGTGAATTCAAACGCAGTGTGGCTGTAATAATCGAGGCCGCGCACCAGCCGCGGGTTGAGCGTATAGGCAACCCCGATCGTGTCGAGACCCGCGCGGACCGCATCGAAGAAGGCGCGCGCGTCGTCGCTCAGATAGTCGTCGAACACGGGTGCGCCCGTGATCACGGCGCGGTCGCCTTCATTCTTGGAATCGAGAATCCGCAACGGATTGCGCTGCAGGCGTTCGCGGCTGTCGTCCGACAGCTTATCGACATGGCCTGTAAAGTATTCAACCAGGGCATCGCGATACGCGGCGCGGCTCTCGCCATCGCCCAGGGTGTTCAGCTCCAGCGTCGTCGCGGACAAAATGCCGAGCGCATCGAGAATATCCGCGCCCAGCGCGATCGCCTCGACATCGCCCGACGCCTCGGCGACTCCGATCAGTTCGACGCCGATCTGATGGAACTGACGCAGGCGCCCCTTTTGCGGACGTTCATGGCGAAACATCGGACCGTTGTAGAAACACTTGAACGGCAGTTCGTTGCGCAAGCCCCCCGAAATCACGGCCCGCGCGATTCCCGCCGTGCCTTCCGGGCGCAGGGTCAGGCTGTCACCGCCCTTGTCCTCGAAGGTGTACATCTCCTTGGTGACGATATCGGACGTGTCGCCGAGGGTGCGCTGGAAAACATCGGTAAACTCGAAGATCGGCGTCGACATCGGGCCATAGCCATACCGGTCGGCCACCTCGCGGGCGGCCGCAACAATGGCGAGATGCGCGCGCGCCTCATCACCGATCAGGTCATGTGTGCCGCGTACAGGTTGGAGTTTTGCCACGATCTTCTCGGCGCGCGCGGCAGCTATTCAGCAGCGGACGACAGGTTACCGGCGCCCTCAGATTCCGCTGCCACTGCTTCTGCGGCTTCTGCCGCTTCGATCTCCGCCGCCTTGGCTTCCACGAGGCCGACCAGGTGATCGACGATATCCGCGTTCTGCAAACGGTGATGGGGCTGACCGCCGATATACACCTGATGGGTGCCGCGGCCACCGCCGGTGAAACCGATATCCGTCATCGTCGCCTCGCCCGGTCCGTTCACCACGCAACCGATCACCGATACCGTCATCGGCGTGGTGATGTGCGAAAGGCGTTCTTCCAGAACTTTCACCGTCTCGATCACGTCATACTGCTGGCGCGCACAGGAGGGGCATGAAATCACGTTCACGCCCCGGTGGCGCAGCCCCAGGGATTTCAGCAGATCAAACCCGACCTTCACCTCCTCGACCGGATCGGCCGATAGGGACACGCGCAGCGTGTCGCCGATCCCCGACCAAAGCAACATGCCAAGCCCGACCGAGGATTTGACCGTGCCCGACCGCAATCCACCCGCCTCGGTGATGCCGATGTGGAGCGGATAGTCACAGGCCTCGGCCAGGCCCATATAGGCCGCGACGGCGAGGAACACGTCCGACGCCTTCACCGAAATCTTGAACTCGCGGAAATCCTCGTCCTCCAGCATACGCACGGAATTCAGGGCGCTCTCGATCAACGCCTCGGGACAGGGCTCACCATACTTCTCGAGCAATTCCTTCTCGAGGCTGCCGCCGTTGACGCCGATGCGCATGGAGCAATTGTTATCGCGCGCCGCGTGAACGACTTCGCGCACGCGATCGCGCGAGCCGATATTACCGGGATTCAGGCGCAGACAGGCGGCACCTGCTTCCGCCGCTTCGATGGCGCGGCGATAGTGAAAATGGATGTCCGCGACGATCGGTACCGTGACCTCGCGAATGATCTGGCGTAGCGCTGCCGTGCTTTCCTCATCGGGGCATGACACCCGCACGATGTCCGCACCCGCCACTTCGAGGGCACGGATCTGATCGATCGTGCCGGCCACATCGGTGGTCAGGGTGTTGGTCATCGACTGGACAGTAATCGGCGCATCGCCGCCCACGGGGACGTCGCCGACCATGATCTGACGGCTTTTTCGCCGTTCGATGTCGCGATAAGGGCGCACGCTCATGCTTGTTCTAACCTTCGGATTCAACGCCGGAAACAGACTGTAAAAATCTGCCGTAACATGCGCGCCGCCGGGTGAAATATCAACAGCACACGGGCGTCACAGGGGCAGCTGCAAACGCTATCGAGCGACGGCGGCCCCTGTCTTGAGAAGATCGGGGTCCAGGCGAACATCGCGACGGCTTTCACCGCGTTCGCCGATCGCCGGAACCGAGCCACCGTCCACGGAAATTTCGAGTCCGCCCGCGTTGCCGGTCATCAGCCGCAACCCTGCACGGTCGGGCACGAGATATCGATCACCGGCCCGCAGCATCTGGGTCAGAATCACATTCTCATCGCCGTCGCGGACCTGGACCCAGGTATTTTCCTGAGCGTTCAGAATAATCCGGGCCGCCGCGTTTCGCGCCCCAAAGGTGCGACCCTCCCGATCCGGCGCGTTGGCGCTCGAAATTGTCTGTGAATCCTCGACTTCAGGGAGCGCGATGATGGCTGGCTCGGAGGAAAATTCGGCCGGCTCGGGGGTGGCCACCGCAACCTCGGTCACGGCCGCCGGCTCTTCCTTCGGCCCGTTGTCCGCCGGTGTTGTGGCCGATGCCACCACGGACTCGACGGCAACAACGGGCGCGCCGTCGGAGACAACCGGGTCCGGTGCGGCGTTTGGTGCATCAGGGACGACCGCTGTCGGGGCCGCAGATGTCGGGGCCGCCGCTGTCGGGGCCAACGCCGTCGCCACGACAGGGACGGTTGCGTCCGGCGCCGGCGGACTCGCTGCGGTGTTTGTCAACACATTACCGGGTGGTGCGGGAACTCGCGCGACCTCAATCCCGCCCTGGCTCTGGAACCAGTACCAACCACCGAATACCGCTGCGCCAAGCACCAGACTCAGCGTGACCAGCAACCCACCGGGAAAACGTCCTTCCGGCACCGGCGTGGGAAAATCGAGATCCTGTGGCGCCTCGATGCCGCTCGCCTCCTCCTTGAAACGCGCGACCAAGGTGGGCGTATCGAGGCGAAGGTAGGCGGCGTAGGATCGGACGAACCCGACGGCATAGGTCGCGCCGGGCAACTCGTCGAAGCGGCCGTCTTCGATGGCCTCGAGATACACCCGCCGGATACGCAGAATTTGCGCAACATCGGCCACCGTCCGGCCTGTCGTCTCTCGCGCTTCACGCAGGTAGGCACCGACATGATCCCCACCCTCCACCGGGTGCATCATGTTCGACGCGCCATCCTGATTCATGACGCGGAATGAGCGTGGATTTAAACGTACCATCCTGTCCCCAGCCAACGACGTTCTGTGTTTTCCGCCAACGGCAAAAACCTGTTTCCGGCAGATGCCGGGATCAGATCAACAAAACTCAATCTGTAGTCTAAGTCACCATAATCAAACGAAATTAACGTCTCTGTATCGACTTAGTATCAAATGCGAGTCCGGGCCGCAATGATTTACACCTCAACCCCGTGATCTCGCGCAAACCCACGCAGATGTGACCGAATACTTGGGTGTGGTGCGTGCAGCATGCCTTCGAGGTAACCGGCCATGCCGTCGACAGACATGGAACGGATCATGGCCTTCACCGGCCCGATATTCGCCGGTGACATGGAAAGTCGGCGGTAGCCGATCCCGATCAGTGCCATCGCCGCGACGGGATCGCCCGCCATTTCGCCGCAAACCGTCAGGTCAACCCTGCGCGCATCGCAGTCTTCGGCAATCCGCTTGAGGAAATTCAGCACCGCGGGTGACAGCGTATCGTAGCGCCCTTCCATTCGCGGGTTACCGCGATCCGAGGCGAACAGGAATTGCACCAGGTCGTTGCTGCCGACAGACAGAAAATCGACCCGGGGCAGCAGGTTTTCGAACTGCATCGCCAACGCGGGAACTTCGAGCATAACGCCCACACGGATGATTGCCGGAATCGGCTCGCCGCGGTGGGGCGCCCGGGCCAGCTCGATATCCAGAAGCCGTTTGGCGGCCACGAACTCCGAGACCTGCGCGATCATCGGGAACATCACGGAGAGATCGCGCCCCGCGCTCGCCACGATCAGGGCGCGCAGCTGGTGCCGCATCATCACCGGGCGATCGAGTGCGATGCGGGTCGCGCGCCAGCCCATCGCCGGGTTTTCCTCGGTGGCGTTGTGCAAATAGGGCAGGGCCTTGTCACCGCCGATATCGAGCGTCCGAAACGTCACCGGCCGGCCACCTGCCTCATCGAGCACCCGAGCATAGAAATCAGTCTGCGCCTCGACATCCGGATATGTGGCGCGGGTCATGAACGGAATTTCGGTACGGTAGAGCCCGACGCCGTCTGCGCCGGTCTCCCTCAGATGGTTCATATCGGCGAGCAAGCCGGCATTCAGAAATAGCGACACGGGCACCCCGTCACGGGTTTCAGACGCCATATCACGCAAGACGCGATAGGACTGCAGACGTGCACTTCGGGCGGCCACGGCCATTTCGAAATTTGCGCGCACCTCGTCGCCGGGCCGCAGATAGGCGACGCCGTTCTCGCCATCGACGAGTACCGAGTCTCCTGTTTCAACCCGCGAGAGCAGGCCTTCGAGTCGTCCGACGAGCGGGATCCCCAGCGCCCGTGCGACGATCGTCGCATGGGCGTTGGCCGAACCTTCCTCGAGAAGGACAGCCTTCAGATTTTCAGGTTCATAGTTCAGCAATTCGGCGGGGCCGAGCGTGCGCGCGACCAGCACCGCCTCCGGGGGCAGTTGGAAACCCGTGTCCGGCCCGCCATCGACAAGCTGGCGCAGCAGGCGGTCGGTCAGTTCCTCGAAATCGAGCAACCGCTCGCGCAGAAAGCTGTCCGTGACCTGCCCCATCCGAACACGCGTTTCGTCCTGCACGCGCTGCACGGCGGCCTCGGCCGACAGGCCCGACCGAATGGCCTCGTCGATCCGGCGCAGCCAACCCCGATCCTCCGCGAACATCCGAAAGGTCTCCAGGACGTCGCGGTGCTCACCCGTTCCGGAAAATTCGGTCCGCTCCAGCGCTGCGTCCAGTTGACCATGCATACCGGTGAGCGCATCCCGGACGCGCTGTTCTTCGGCCATGGGATTGTCACTGAGCATCCGCTCAATGGTCACTCGCTGGCGTTGGACCACGGCGATCCCGATCGTCAGGCCCGGGCTGAGTGCCAGGCCCTCGAGACGTTGGGGCAAGGCTTCGGTGACAGCGTCGTAGCGCGCCTCATCCAGATTGAGAATGCCGCTGCCGGCGATCATCTCGGCCAGGACCATCGCCGTGGTCTCAAGCGTCTCGACTTCTTCGTCTGTGTAGCTGCGCTGGGTCCGGTTCTGCACAACCAGGACACCGAGCACACGTCCCCCGCGCAGCACCGGGACGCCCATCAGCGAGGAATAAAGTTCCTCACCGGTTTCCGGCCGGTAGGCGAACAGCGGATGGCTCCGGGCATCCGCCAGCGCAACGGGCATCGCCTGCGCGGCAACAAAACCCACCAGCCCTTCGCCAACCATAAGGCGGGTGTGACGCACCGCGTCGGGGCGCAGACCCTTGGTCGCGAACAGTTCGAGCACATCACCGGCACGGCGCACATAGATCGAACACACTTCGGCGACAAGTTCCCGGGCAATGAGGATGGCGATCTGGTCGAGCCGCGCCTGGGCCGAACCCGGCCCGGCCATGATGTCGCGCAGCTGGCGCAAAAGACGCCGCGGGCCGGTCCAGCCCGCAGCTTGAACCGGTGCAT
>JAQCFD010000185.1 GCA_027618305.1 Pseudomonadota bacterium | reverse complement strand
CGCATGTTGTTGATGGTGACATCACGGCCATCGATCCCGTCGCGGCCCTTGTAGGCGCCCATGGCGCCGCGCATCGGCTGAATGACCTTTACGGTCGGCTGGTTGGAGCCGGGCGCGTATTCCGAAAGCACCAGCGTGGAACTGCACCCCGTGGCGGGGGCCGGCATGAGGTCGTCCGATGCCTTCAGCAGCGCGCCGGTGACGCAGTCGTTGAGCCGGGTTGCCGCCAGCGTGCGGAACGCGACCGCATCGGGAAACTCGGCATTCATGATCGTTCCGGGCGGGTTGGTCGCCCGGATGGAGCGGTAGATGCCGGCGTTCAACGGGATCGTCCTGTCATGTGACAGCATGAAAATCGTTAGTTTCAGCACCAGCCAGTGATGCAGCTCGGTCTGGGTCGGACAATTGAACGACGATGGCGACTGAGGATCGGTCGATGTCAGGTCGAGGTGAATCTCACCGTCTTGCACGGCCATCTTGATGCGCAGGCGCACGGGATACTTGCTGACCAGATCGTCATCCATGTAGTCCCAGAAGTCGTACACGCCGTTCGGGATCTTTTTCAAAACGGCCCGCGCCTTTTCGGCCGCGTAGTCCTGCAAGGCCTTCTGACAGTCGACAAAAGCCTGGGCGCCGTAGCGTTCGCAGATTTCGGTGACCTGTCGCTGGCCGGCGGCCAGCGCGCCCAGCATGGCGTGAACGTCACCCATGTTGGTGTCCGGAATGCGGCAGTTGGCGCGGAATATGGACTCGAAGGTCTTGTTGATCTTGCCCGCCTGCATCAGCTTCATCGGCGGAAAGCGCACACCTTCCTGGAATATCTCGTGCAGGCGCGGGGCCATGCTGCCCGGCACCGCGCCGCCAATGTCGGTCAGGTGCGCAAAGCACCAGCCATATGCGACGACGCGGCCGTCGTGGAAATAGGGGCGCAGCAGGTGCAAATCCGGGACATGGGTGACAAGCCCGCCCGACGTGTACGGATCATTGGTGCAGATCACGTCGCCCGGCTCGACATCCGGAATCGCGCGGATAACGGTGCCGCACGGCCGGTCGATGGCGAACGTGTTGGCGGCACGCGGAAAGGCAAAAATCTTGCCCGCGTTGTCCGCGATGCCGACGCTAAAATCCATTGCCTCCTTCACGAATGTAGACCGTGAAGTGCGATGAATGATCGCGACCATCTCTTCCGCAATGGCCGCGAATTTCGCGTTCATGATCTCCATCAGGATCGGATCGACCGCCATGTCTCAGTCCCTCGCCATGCGTTGGCCGCGCCGCCGCGCCAGAAGGAGCGGCGGCGCGGCTTTGATGGGTGCTATTTCTTTAGCCGGATCAGAATGTTGCCGATGCCATCGACCTCACCGGCGTAGCTGGGCACGATCCAGATCGTGGTGTCTTCCTGCTCGATGACCGCGGGGCCGGCGATCTTCTGACCGGCTCCCAGGTCCTTGCGCAGGTACACGTCGGCCTGGTGGAACGCACCCTCATGGAACACGGGCCGCTTGCCGATTGGCTTTGCCGGCACCGGCGTTGGCGCCAGTGTGGGAAGTTCGATCGGCGGGATTTTTCCAGTCACTCGGACCCGTTCGGTGGTCACCTCGACGCCGCTGTCCAAGTCCCGGAAGCTGTAAATCTTTTCATGCTCGCGGTGGAACAGCTCTGAAAGGGCGGCGAGATCGGGCTTCTGGCGCAACTCACCCGGTATGGTGACCTGAAGATCGAACGCCTGGCCCGCATAGCGCATGTCGGCCATGCCGTCGAACTTGGTTTCACCCAGAAGGTCGCCTTCTTTTTCGATCCAGCGCGCGGCGTCGGTTTCGATCTCACGGAACGTCTCGGCCAGTTTGGAAAGTGCCGCCGGGTCCACGCCAAGCTTCAGGTGCCTGGACTTGACGTAGTCGCGTTTCACGTCGGCGAGGATGGCGCCTAGAGCGCAGAACGTGCTCGGTGCGCCGGGAACAACGATGGTCCCGATGCGGGCTTCCTGGGCCAGCAGGTTGGAATGGGTGGGGCCCGCGCCGCCGAAGGCCATCAGCGCGTATTCCCGGGGGTCTTCGCCCCGTTGTGCCAGACCCTTGTAGATTTCGGTCGACATGATCGCGGTGGTGACGCGCAGCGCGGCCTCGGCCGCCTTAACGGCCTTGTCCTGGCCATCGATGCCGATCTTGTCCGCGATATCGGCGAGCGCCTTGCGGGCCGCGTCGATGTTGAGCTTCATCCGTCCGCCCAGGAAATGGTCGGGGTGGATGATGCCTGTCAACAGGTAGCAGTCGGTGACCGTAGGCTCTTTTCCGCCCCGGCCGTAGCACACCGGCCCCGGCGCCGCGCCCGCGCTGTGCGGTCCGACCTTGAGCACGCCCTGGGGGTCGACCCAGATGATCGAACCGCCACCCGCGCCAATGGCCGAAACGTTCACGACCGGGACAATCAGCGGGAAATCACCGACATGGGTTTGCGTGGTGTATTCGGGATCGCCGCCTTGGCTCACCGCCATGTCGGCGCTGGTGCCGCCCATGTCGACGGTGATCAGGCGCTTGAATCCGGTCGGCCTGGCGGCAATTGTGGCGGCCACGACGCCCGACGCCGGGCCCGACATGATGGTGTCGATCGGGCGGTCGCGCGCGGTTTCCAGGCTCAGGGTGCCGCCATTGTTGGCGGTGATGTAGATCGGTGCGCGAATGCCAAGCTTTTCGACCCGGGTATTCAGTTTCTTGAAATAATCATCCATCAGCGGCTGAACGTAGGCATTCATCAGCGCGACCAGGCAGCGCTCGTATTCGCGTCGCTCGGGCCAGATGTAGGCCGACTCGGTTACCGGTATCCCCGGCATCCCCTTGCGCAGCTGTTCCGCCACCTCGTGTTCCATCTGTGGATGCGCGTACGAGTGCAGCAGCATGACCGTGACGGCCGAGACATCGGCTTTCACGAACTGTTGTGCGATGGCTTCGATTTCGCCTGGCGCGGGACGACCGATCACGGTTCCGTCGAACATGATTCGCGCGGTGGTTTCCAGCACCAGGTTGCGCGGAACGAGGGGTTCTTCTTTCTGCACAGTAAAGTCGTACGAGTTGGCCAGACGGGCCCGGCCGATCTCGAGCACGCCGCGGTTGCCTTTGGACACGACCAGCCCCAGCTTGGCGCCGCGTCGCTGAATGATGGCATTGACCGCAAGCGTCGTGCCGTGAACGATCAGTTCGACATCGCCGGCCTTTACGCCAGCGCGCTCGATCAGCGGCGGAATACCGCGCTCGACCGACAGCGAAGGGTCATCGGGGACGCTTGGTTCCTTGTAGCGCGTGATGGCGCCGGTGGCCCGATTTGATAGCACGAAATCGGTAAACGTACCGCCCACATCGATCCCGATACGGCACCCTGTGGCCCGCTCTTTATTGGACATCATTCCTCCTCATTCGCTAACGGAACCCAATGCCGTGTTCCCCCTTAAACTCGATTGGAGGGTGCCCGCTCGCGACAGGCCAAGGTCGATTTTTCAGAATTATGGGGCTGGACGGCTGTGTAACGAACTATCATATCGCACCGTTTGACGACTTCGGTAAAGTACCATTTTTGCGGCGGGCGGGGCGGTCGCGAGCGGCCGGTTGCAGGCTCGCGGCCGTTGAGCTGATCTGCGTGGTTTTGTCGTCTTTAAAGAGACGGTATAGTGTCGCTCAAATGCGGCGGGATGGGGTAAATGGTCGAAAACGTCTCAATTCTGGCGATCGAAAACTTGCAGACCCACTTCTTCACGAAGGCGGGCGTCGCCAAGGCGGTTGATGGAGTCAGCTTTTCCGTCAAGCGGGGCGAGATTATGGGCCTGGTCGGCGAGTCTGGATCGGGCAAGACGGTAACCGGATTCTCAATCATGGGCCTTGTCGACCCACCAGGCCGGATCGTCGGCGGCTCGATCAAGTTCCGCGGCCGGGAGCTTGCCAACCTGCCTGAACGGGAATGGCGCGCTATCCGCGGCTCCAAGATCGCGATGATCTTTCAAGATCCCATGATGACGCTTAACCCGGTGCTGCGGGTTGACACGCAGATGATCGAAGCTGTTCAGGCGCATCATAACGTGACGCGCAATGAGGCGCGCCAGCGCGCCCGCGACACGCTCGGACGGGTGGGCATTGCCTCGCCCGATGAACGGCTTGCGTCGTATCCGCATCAGTTTTCTGGCGGCATGCGCCAGCGGGTGGCGATCGCCATCGCACTTTTGAACAAGCCCGACCTGATCATCGCCGACGAGCCGACCACGGCGCTCGACGTCACCATCCAGGCGCAGATCCTGTACGAAGTGCAAAACCTGTGCCGTGAAACGGGAACGGCGCTGATCTGGATCACCCATGACCTCGCCGTGATCGCAGGCCTAGCGGACCGGGTCTGCGTCATGTACGCCGGCCGCATCGTCGAAGAGGGGCAGATCGATGACGTGCTGGACCATCCCGCGCATCCCTACACGGTGGGTCTGATCAATTCCGTGCCGGGGCACCAGAAGCGCGGCGAACCGCTGCGCCAGATTCCGGGCATGGCGCCGTCGTTGCTTAACCGGCCAGCCGGCTGTGCGTTCGCGGAGCGGTGCGACCGTTCGACGGATCGATGCCAGCTGCCGCCGCCAATGGTGGGCCTCGGCGAGGGCCGTCTTGTGCGTTGCATTCATCCTCATGTTGCAGAGAGGGTCTGATGGTGCAGGACGCCCAAGTGGAACGCGTGTCGCCTTCACCGAGCGGGACATCGGCGGTCGAGCCCTATGTCGAGCTGCGCAGCCTGACAAAGCTGTTCGTCAAGCATCTCGACTTCGCCGCCAAGATCGGACGCAGATTAGGCGCCGACGTCCGCGAAGAAGTGGTTCACGCGGTCGATGACGTGAACCTCACGATCGCCGAAGGCGAGGTGGTGGGCCTCGTTGGTGAATCGGGATGTGGCAAATCGACCCTGGGACGCATGGTGGCAGGGATCATCGAGCCCACGGCCGGCACTGTGCTCTACAAGGGCAGGGACGTGGCGGGCTTAAAGGGCGCCGAGGCGCGCGCCGTGGCGCTTAGCATCCAGATGATCTTTCAAGATCCGTTCGCGTCACTCAACCCGCGCATGCGCGTCAAGGACATCGTCGGCGAAGCGCCGCTCGTGCATGGGATTGCCGATCGTTCGGGAATCGAGCAGTACACAGATGACATTCTGCTTAAATGCGGCTTGGAGCCGTCGTTCAAGCGGCGTTTTCCCCATCAGTTCTCGGGCGGGCAGCGGCAGCGGATCGGCATCGCGCGGGCGCTTGCGGTCAGGCCGGAATTCATTGTCTGCGATGAGGCCGTGGCCGCGCTCGATGTGTCGATTCAGGCGCAAATCCTGAATCTATTTATGTCTTTAAGGGCGGAATTCGACCTGACGTACCTGTTCATCAGCCATGACCTGGGCGTCGTCAAGCACATCAGCGACCGCATCGTGATCATGTATCTCGGCCGGGTGATCGAGTATGGCGACTCGGAATCCCTTTTCTCCGCGCCGAATCATCCATACACTCAGGCTCTCTTGCATGAGGTTCCGCGGCTTGATGTGCGCCACTCGCAGTTCACACCCGTCAAGGGTGAGATCCCGTCGCCATTGGATCCACCGTCAGGATGCCATTTTCATCCAAGGTGCCCGTTTGCCATGCCGCGGTGTCGCGAAGAGGCTCCCAAGCTTCGCGAAATCGCGCCGGGCCGTCACTCCGCCTGTTTTCTGAACGACATGGTCTGAGGCCTGGATGCGTCGCTGATTTCGATTGTTTCGCGTTCGGCCCTGGTTTTTAAGTCCGGGTTGCTCGTCTGGCTCGCGACCGGCGTTGTGGCGGTTGGCGCGATGCAGCCGGCAATGGCCGCCGATCAGCCCGATTGGGCTATCACGGCGACTGGCACAGGGTCGGTCGATGCGCCGCCCGATCTTGCCTATTTCGAAGCGGCGGCGTTGGCCATCGGGCCGTCGGCGAATGAAGCCAAGGATGCGGCAGCGGCCATCGCGCGCGCCGTGCTGTCTTCGCTGGCGGCTCAAGGGGGGGCAGCCGCTGACGTGCAGACCAGTTCGATCGCGTTGACACCCGTGTTCAGCCAGCGCGACCAGACCCGTCCTCAGGTGGAGCCAAGGATCGAGGCATACCGTGCCCGTATCAGCCATCGGATCACGGTGCGGAGCCTCGTCGATCTCGGGCGGGTGATCGACGCAGCCGTGGGGGCGGGCGCCCAGGAGATCGGCGGGCTGAATTTCAGCGTCGCCGACAGGGTAGCGCTCGAAAATCAGGCACTCCGCCTCGCGTTCGCGGACTCCCGGCGCATGGCTCAGGTTCTTGCCGACGAAGGCAAGATCCGTCTGGGCCCGGTTATCTCGGCCGAGATCGAAGGCGGAAACGGGTCGATGCCCGCGCGCCTGATGGCTGCCGAAGCCGGAATCCCGATCCAGCCCGGCCATGTGACAGTGCGCATGCGCGTTCGGGTGATGTATGCGATTGACGACGGGCCGCAGGACAGCGGTATTTCGCCGACCAGCGCGCCGGGGGGCGATCCCAGCCTTGCCGCGCCACGGGCCGCCGTTTCGCGCCGGCCGGTATCAAGTCCGTCCGCGCCCGCGCCTCAGGCGGCACCCGCCGGCCGGGTGCCGCAAGCTGCGCCCGCGGCGGCGCCACGGCCTGCGTCTTCCGATCTGTTCATCCTGCCTGAAACGTCTGCGGCGCCACGCGATGCGCCGGTTGTTCCGCG
>JAQCFD010000184.1 GCA_027618305.1 Pseudomonadota bacterium | reverse complement strand
CCCGCGACAGGACGGCAGACAACAGGTGGAAGTTCCCCGTCGAGTAGAGCATCCGCCCGCCGGGTGCGTCGACGAAGGGGCGCGACAGAGCATAGGCGACCCAATCGGGGCTGGTGACCCAGCGCCCGTAGTTGCGTCCCGAGGTCCGGTCGAGCCCCGACTGCATCGACAGCAGATTGCCCACCGTCACCTTCGCGACCGCGGGGTCAGCGCCTTTGGGAATGGTCGTGCCGAACAATTCACCGATGGGCTGGTCGGGACCGGCAAGCAGCTCGCGCGCGATCGCGGCGCCGACCAGGGCCGAGACCACCGACTTGGCGACCGACTTGACGTTGACGGGCGTGTCGGGCGCGGGTCCGCGGAACGCCCGCTCGACGGCCACCACGCCATCGCGCGCCACGATCAGGGTGTTGAGGCGATCGAGCGAACGGGCGCGTTCGACCGTGCGATCGAGCAACACCGGATCGAAGCCGGCAGGCATCGCGGACGCAGCCACCGGGTGCAAGAGCACAATCACGGCTATGATTGCCGTGCGGAGGAATGCCGGTCGCCGGTCCAGCACGCTTGGGTATCGCTCTACTTCATGTCCTCGGGGAAGTCCGGCTGGGCCTGGGGCCGGGCGTCGAAGAAGGCCGGGTTCTCCATGCAGGTCTTGAAGATCCGCACACAGTTCGGATAGTCGTCGAGCGGGATCTTGAACAGCATCGCCGCACCCACCTGGGGGACGAGGCAGAGGTCGGCCAGGGTGGGCGAATCGCCCTCGCAATACTTCCCGGAATGGCCGCCCTCGGCCAGCTGTGTCTCGATCGCGGCGAGGCCGAGCTTCGTCCAGTTGCCGATCCACGCGCCGAGTTCTTCCTCGCTGTGGCCCAGATCCTGAGTGATGTATTTGCGGATACGCGGCACCACCAGCGGGTGCATATCGGCCACCAGGATCATGCAGAGCGACCGCACCCGGGCGCGCGCCATGGCGTCGGCCGGCATCAGGGCCGGCTCGGGATAGGTCTCGTCCAGATATTCCAAGATCGCCATCGACTGGGTGAGCGTGTTCCCGTCGTCCGTGATCAGCGCCGGCACGACGCCCTGGGGGTTGATCTTGAGATACTCGGGATCGAACTGCTCGCCCTTGATCAGGTCGGTCGAGACCACCTCGAAGGGCTGGCCCTTGAGGTTGAGCGCGATGCGCACACGGAAGGCGGCGAGCGAGCGCCAGTAGCTGAACAGTTTCATGATATCTCCCCGGGGAATCGGTGTTTGTTTTTATTGGCGGCAGTGGGCCCGTTTGACGGCCTGCCTGTCAAGCCGCGAGCCGCATCATACCGTCACCCGGAGCCCGCGCCGGTTGCGGAACAGCCAGGCCGGCGCCGCGGCGGCCAGCCCGAAGGCGATGAAGGGTAGAATCATCTGCAGCAGCGCATAGGCACCGATGGCGCGCCGGTCCGCGCCCGACGCGAGCGACACCGCCTCGGTCGTCAGCGTGTCGAGACGCCCCGCGCCGGCGAATAATGTCGGCAGATACTGGCCCATGGACACGGTGAACCCGACGGCGGTGGCGATCAGGATCGGCCGCAGCAGCATGGGCAGCTTGACCCGGCAGAACACGCGGAGCGGCGACGCCCCGAGGCAGAGGGCGGCGCGGGCATAGCGTTCGTCCCAGGCGCGGTATGGGTCGGCAAGGGACAGAAAAACATAAGGCAGCACGAACACCAGATGGGCCCAGGCGACCGCGATCCAGGCGCCGTCGAGATCGCTCATCACCAGCAAGATCTGGGTGCCGAACAGGAACGCGATCTGGGGCACGAGCAGCGGCACATACAGGAGCCATAGCGCCCGGTTGCTGGCGCGCTTGCCGAACCGGGCCTCGTTCTCCAGGCAGCCGACAGCCAGCACCAGGCCCACGAACGCCGCGGCCACCCCGATGGTCGCGGTGTTCAACGTGGCGTTGGCCAGCCGGTCCGCATTGGCGGTCCAGGCGTTGAGCGAAAGGGTCGACGGCAGCGGATCGGGGAACCGCCAGCGCCCGGCGATCGACCATAACGCCATGCTCGCCAGCCCCAGAAACGCCGCCAGGAAGCTCGCCGTCAGCGCCGCCGCCGCAACCACCCGCAGCGGCAAGTCGCGCCGCCCGCGGCTGCCGGCGCGAATCCACAGGCGGCCCAGACAGGCCACCGCACGCTCGCCCAGCCACCAGACGAAGATCGCCGCGACCACGAGGCCGAGCTGCACCAGCGCGCCGGCGGACGCCACGAACCGCAGGGCCAAATCCGGATCATTGAACCAGCGCACCAGCTGCACGGCCAGCGGCGGCGGGGTCGAGGGGGCGAGCACCACCGAGACATCCACCACCGAGGCGGCAAAAGCCAGCACCGCGAAGACCGGCAGGCGTATCTGTCGATAGACCAGCGGAAACACCGCCTTCAGCCAGGCCGCCGTGGTGCCGTAGCCAAGCGTACGCGCCATGGTCCGCACCCGGGCCGCGTCCACCTGCCCGATGGCGGCCAGGGTCATCAGGAACAGGAACGGGATTTCCTTCACGACGAGCCCCGCGATCAGCGCCAGCCCGTCCGGGTCCTGGACGATGATCAGGTCCGGCGGCCGGTCATAACCCGTCAGCCATGGCGACGTCAGGCGGAAGATCCAGCCGGACGGGGCCAACAGAAACGCCAGCCCGAATGCGACGGTCACATGGGGCACCGACAAGAGCGGCGACAACAGCTTCTGGACCCGGGCGAAGGAACGCGTGCCATGCCAGCCGGCGACGAACAGGATGACCACGGCGAAGGACACCGCCGTGACCGCCAGCCCGGTGACGAAGGACAGCCGGATCGATTCCGCCACCCCCGGCGATGCGAAGAGCGCGTGCCACGGCTCCAGGCTGAACGTCGCGCGGCCCAGCGCGGGCAGGTAGCCGAAGGCGGGAAACACCGTCCCGAGCAGGCCGGCCACGACCGGCCCGAGCAGCAACAGCAGGGTCACCGCGGGCAGCCATCGTAGAGGCGATACCGGAATGCGCGCCTCTCCAGATACACCCGCGCTAGCCAACACCGACCTCATGTTTCGACAGGCTCAACATGAGGCCTCATCCTGAGCTTGTCGAAGGACGAGGCCCCGGGTGGGGTTACTTCCCGCTCGCATAGCGTTTCGCCCACTCGGCCTCGAGGGCCGCCACCCAGGACGGGTGCGGCTCGAGCTGGGTGATGCCGAGCTCGCCCGGCGACAGCGTCGCGACGCCCAGCTTCAACGCGTCGAACGACGCCTTGGCATCTTCGGGCAGCCGCGCGACGTCGAGCACGGTGAAGCTGCCCCAGACTTCCGGATTCTGCTTGTGGGCCTGTGCCTCGGGCGACATCAGGAAGTTGGCCAGGACCATCGCGCCTTCCCTGGCATTCGCATTGAAGGGAATGGCGACGAAGTTGGTGTTGCCGATGGTGCCGTTGTCGAGCACGAAGGTGCGCACCGTGTCAGGCAGCTTGCCCTGGGCGATCAGGCCGGACGCCTCGGCCGGCTGGAACGACAGCGCGATCGACACTTCGCCATCGTCGAGGAGGCGCTGCAGCGCGGGGCCGTTCTGCGGGTAGACCTCGCCACGCCGCCACATCAACGGGTGCAGCGCATCGAGATAGGCCCACAGCGGTGCCGTGTTTTCCTGCACATCCACCGCCGGCGCCTGGAGCACAGCCGGATTGATGACCAGCTCGATCAGCGCCTGCTTCAGGAACGTGGTGCCGAGGAAATTCGGCGGCTGGGGATAGGTGAACCTGCCGGGGTTGTTTTTCGCCCAGTCCAGAAGTCCCAAAATCGATCCCGGCGGGGTTTTCACATGCGCCGTGTCATGCATGAAGACGAACTGGGCCATCCCCCATGGGGCTTCCAGATTGTCCACCGGCACCGTGAAGTCCACGGTCGTGGTCTTCTTGTTCACGGTATCCACGAACCGATAGTTCGGCGCGCGCGCCGTCCACGGGCCGAACAGCAGATTGTTTCGCTTCATCGCCGCGAAATTTTCGCCGTTGATCCAGATGAGGTCGACGGAGCCGCCATCCATCCGGCCGGCCGCCTTCTCCGCCACCACCCGGGCGACGGCCTCCGAGGTATCGGACAGCTTCACATGCTGGACGGTCACCCCGTAGCGCGCCTGCACCTGGTCGCCGGCCCAGGCGATGTAGGCATTGATCCGCTCGTCGCCGCCCCACGCATTCCAGAACACGAGCTGGCCTCTCGCCTTGTCGATCACCTCGTCCCAACTCTGGGCCATGGCCGCCGTTGAAAGGGCGGCGGGGGAAAGTGCCAGAAAGCCCGCGAGTGCGGCGGTGAGAATTCGCATCTTCATTCCTCTTTCGGTTGGTCAGCCCGCAACGGCTATCGGCATCGCCTCAGCCCAATCGGCACGGACGCGGGAAATGGTTTCGGGATCGAGATAATCGGCCACCCGGTCGGCGACATGGGCGACGAGCGTGTCGGTGCTCAGTTCCGCCGACCAGTTTTCGGTCGACCCATTGTCTGCCGCCCCCGTCGCGGCGGCCTGCCGGGATTCGACCCGCCATTTGGCGCACCATGTCACCGACCAGAGCCACATCATGCGGCGCAGCGGTAGCAACCAGGGCTCGGTCGCGGCGGCGAGATCGTCGGGCACCGCGTCGAGCCATGCCTGATGGAAACGGTTCACCTGATCGCGATCGAGGACGGCGTGGCTGTCCACATCCCAGGTGGTCGAGGTGTAGAGGGTAGCATGGGCGAGGTCGAAACCGGCCGCGCCGTAGCGCGCCTTCTCCAGATCCACCAGGATCGCGCGACCGCCGCCCTGTTCATCATGCGTCATCAGGTAGTTCCCCGGATGGGCATCGAAGGCAATGAGGGTCCGGGGCGGACGGGCCTTGCGGGCCAGGGTCGCCCCCGCCGCCCGGAGCTCCTCGCGAATCTGGGCTTCGGCGTCCGGGTGCAGATCCGCCGCCGCGATATAGGCCGCCTGGGTCATGATCTCCATGAAGGTGTCGGCCATCGGATCGACCGGGTCCTTCAACGGTGCGCGTTGATCGGACGCCGGCAGGGGCAGCGCATGGATCGCGGCCAGGCATTGCGCCATCGCCGTCAGGTCGCCCGGCAGGGACAACGGCCGCCCGTCGATCAGATCGACGATCAGCGCGCCCATGGGCAGCCGGTCATCCGGCGGCAATGTCTCATGCAGGCGCGGCGTGTGGCCGCTCGCGACGGTCCGCGCAAAGCAGCCGGCCTGATAATCCAGGTTCTCCGCCGCCGCCAGGCCGAGCTGGCTCTGCTTGGGCACCCGCGCCAGGGTCCCGCTGTCGCCGATGCGGACATGGTCATGGGCGAGGCCGGTGTCCGGCAAGGGATGCAAATCCGCGCCCGGCACACCGAGACGCGCGGCCAGCGCCGCACAGACGTCCCCAATTCGATTCCCGACGATCCGGTCTGTGGCACTCATGCCGCAGAACGTCCAGCCGGCCGCCCGGCTTGGTTGGCGTGCAAACGCTCCTGACGCAGTCCCTCGATGATCGGGCCCAGCACCTGCTCGTGGAACCGGTCGCAGCCGATACAGAGGTTGCGGTAGGTCTCGCCCGACGGGGTTTTGGTTTCGCTGTTCTTGCGGAATGTCGCCTCGTCCCAACCGAATGCCGCACCCATGCGTTCGGGCGCGCCGTCGTTCAGGGCCTCGAAGGCCGGATGCCCGGCCAGGCTGTCGAGGATGTCCGTGAGCTTTTCCTCGGTCAGATTGCCGAGCGGGGCCTTGGTCTTGAGGCAGCAGGGATAGACATTGCCGTTGGGCTCGATCGAGACCTCGGAGCCGAGCCGACCATGGTTCATGAAGTTGAGCCCGCCCGACCAGCGGTTGCAGAAATTGTCGTCCAGCGTCGCGCTGGACAATTCATTGTCCCAGGCCCGCCCGCGCGGCCAGATCGGCCCGATCCATTCCTCGGGATTGGCCCCCATAAAAGAATAGACCGGCGTCTCGGTGCCCCGCGCGTCGGTGCCGTCGTGGCGGCGGCCGGTCGGCGAGAGCCCTGCGGCATCGAACATCTCCGTCAGATGCGCAATCAGCGGCACGCGTTTCTCGCCCTCATGGCCGACATGAAAATCATCCATGCCAGTGACCGATATCTGCCACAGGCCGTGTGCCATCAGCTCGTCGAGGATGTTCTCGGTCACCAGATCGCCGGTCGTCTGGACCACGATCCGCACCCCGCCCGCCCCGGCGTATTTATCGCGCAGCATGTCCATCACCGGATAGAGCACCGGTTCGCGAATCGGATCGAGCAGCACCTCGCCGCCCGACAGGATGACGCGCCCGGGCTTTTCGGGCCCGTCGTCGCTTTCGCGATAGGTCATGCGGTCGGGCAGATTGGCCACGATACGGGCATGGCTCGTCTTGGCTTCATTGACCACCACGTCGCGCTCGTCGCGCACATAGGGGCGAAAGCGCGTGTCATAACAATGGGCGCAGCGCCGGTGGCAGAGCCACGAGATGACGTAATAGATCGATTCCATGTTTTCTCCACTGGGACCGCGATTGTAGCGGTCACCCCGTCGGAAGGAACGGGTTCGTTGTCACGTCACGGTTTGTTGACAGGGGTGCGCGACCGGGAACGCCGACCCTTTCGCCAGGCGGCCCATGCCGCGCCGTCGTCCACATCATCGAGTTCGTCCAGCAGCGCCACGCGCGCGCGCCGGGGCAGACCCGCCAGCGTATCCGCCAGCGCGTGTTCGGTGCTCCACCGTACGTCGCGGAACAAACCGGC
>JAQCFD010000183.1 GCA_027618305.1 Pseudomonadota bacterium | reverse complement strand
GGGATCGGCGCGGCGCTCGCATTCGTGGTGACGATCATACGCAGAGCGCTGACCTGGCCGAACATGAAGGACGTCTTCAATTCGACCCTACGCGCCTCGGGTACGTTGTTCATGATTCTGTTTGGCGCCTTCGTGTTCAAGACGTTCGTCGGCTTCACCGGCATCACCTTCGCCCTCTCGACCTGGGTCGGCGCGCAGGGGTTTACGGGCATGGAGATCGTGATTGCATTTCTGATCATGTTCATCGTACTGGGCACCTTCCTGGAAGGCTTCGCGATCCTCGTGCTGACGGTGCCGCTGATTCAGCCGATCATCGAGCCGCTCGGGGTCAACATGATCTGGTTCGGCGTGATGATGGTCATCGCGCTGGAGATGGGGCTGATCTCGCCGCCGGTCGGCGTGAATGTCTTTGTGGTGAAGGGCATCGCCGATGGCGTTCCCCTGAACACGATTTTTCGCGGAATCTGGCCGTTCTGGTTCGCCATGCTGGCGGGCGTGGTGATTCTGATCCTGTTCCCCCAGATCGCGCTGATTCTGCCCAACACGATGTTCGGGTAATCGCGAGGCACGTTCAGGTGATCGACGTCTCCTGCACCAGGCTTCCGTATCCGGTAATCGGGTCGGTGATGCCGTGGGTGCGCAGCGCATACCAGTAGGTGGTCTGGTTCACCGACAGGAACGGTTTGCCGAATTTCTGTTCCATAGGCTCGATCATGTCGCCGATCCCGATGGACGCGCCGATATGCACCAGCACATCGATATCGTCGCGATCCAGCTTCTCGAAGGCGGCTTCCACGTCCGACATCTCGATGTTGATCGAATTGACGGGATGCTCGACCCCGAGACAGGCGGAAGAAGGCACCTCGAAGCCCAACTCTTCGTAATATCCCACCGTGCTTCGCAGGGTCTCCTCGTACAGCGGCACCCAGATCGCAATGCGCTGGGCTTTGAGCTTGCGCAGCGCCGTCTCCATGGCATCGGTGGCGGTGATGAAGGGGACATCCCCGGCGCGCTCCGCGAATTCTTCGCGATAACGGGTCTGGCGGGCGATCGACCAAGTCCGCATTTCCAGCGAATTGCCACCGATGATCATATCCGGCCAGCAACCATGTGAGCCGGGTATCGCATCAAGGACGGCCCCGGCCACATCCGCCTGGCTTTCGAGCTCGAATCGGTAAATCTGATGTGACACCCCCTCGATCCGCATAGCGTCATATTCCGGCTGCTGGGTTGAGTTCTGTTGCGGGATCAGGATGGCGAAGACCCCGCGGGGGCCAAAACGGTCGGGCATGAGTGCTCTCGAAGTGTTGGGAATTGCGGCGTCGAGATTACGCGTCGCACCAGGCAGGGTCCACAGATGCTACAATGTGTATGGGTGTGAATCCTCTCAAGGCGGATGGAATGCAGGCAATCCGGTCAACGTTCTTTGGGCTTCTGGCAGGTCTCTTCCTGACCTTGCCATGGTTGACGTCACACGCCGTTGCGCAGACCGCGGGTGACAATCCGGAGGTGCCCCGGTTCATCTTTCCAGCCGGTTGCGAGATCGGGCAAGACTGCTGGTTCGTCGCCTACATGGATCACGACCCGTCGGAGGATTACCGCGACCATATGTGTGGCCTGCGGACCTATGACGCCCATAAGGGGACGGACATCGCGCCGATCGATCCCGCGGCCCCCGTCGCGGTCATCGCGGCCGCGGACGGGATGGTGCTGGGCGCGCGTGACGGCATGGATGACAGTCTCATGCGTGTTCGCGATGAGACGCGGATGGCGGCGCAGTGTGGCAATGGCGTTCGGCTGGATCACGGCAATGGCTGGACGAGCCAGTATTGCCACCTGGAGCGCGGCAGCGTGACGGTTCGCACCGGTGCTCGCGTCACCGCCGGGCAGATCCTCGGTTGGATCGGCAGCTCCGGGCGATCGGACTTCCGCCACCTGCATTTCCAGGTCGAGCGCGACGGAACGCAGGTCGACCCCTTCGACGGCGCAGTGCCATCCGAGGCGCCTCAATGCGAGGTCGCGAGCGCGGTGGACCGGCCCCTTTGGCAGGCGGCGGACGCGCGTGCGATTGCGGACTACACACCGTTGGTTATCTACCAGGCAGGGATCGCGACCCGCGCCCCGGACCGTGAGGGCATGCTCTATGACGGCTATCCCGATACGGCGTCGATCAATGCGGATGCGCTCGTCGGTTATGTCGTCCTGCTTGGCGTTGCAGCCGGCACGACCGTGGACACAATTATCACCGGGCCGGATGGAAAGCGCTTCTTCGAGAATCGCCGGATACTGGATGAGGATCGGGCACGGTCCTTTGTATCCATCGGACCGCGCCGTAAAACCAGAGAATGACCACCGGGTGAGTATCGGGCCCGCTTTGTGGTGCGCGGGCCCGACGGCAACTTCGAGTCCGAGACACAGCGAAGCATCGTCCTGCGGTAAGTCTGCGGACCCACGATGCTGGAAAGGGAAGGTGTCGGGCGGCTAGCCCGGACAGGCTACTTCCGGACGTTCAGCCAGATGGCATGAATCACCCCGGGGACGAAGCCGAGGATCGTCAGCAGGATGTTGAGCCAGAAATGTCCGGTGATGCCGACCTTGAGGAAGGCGCCCAGCGGCGGAATGAAGAGTGAAATGATAATTCTGAGGACGTCCATGATCTCCGCTCCCGTTCGGGTCGTTTGCTATGCCGCTGAATGTAGCGGATTACCACATTGATTCTTTAGCTTTGGTTTTCCAGCTGTTGTCGTAGTCGGCACCGCCGAGCTCATTGTTGCTGAGATCGGCCAGAATCTGACCCGGCGTGGGCAAATCGGCCGGGTCGAGGAACTTGTCGGGATTCCACAGCTCTGACCGGATGATCGCGCGGGCGCACTGGAAGTAGATCGTCTCGACCTCGATCACAATGACCGAGCGCGGTGCCTTGCCGTCGACGGCAAAGGATTCCACTAAATCCGCAGCAATCGAGAGATGGGCCTTGCCGTTGATCCGCAGGGTGCTGCCGCTGCCCGGCAGCAGGAACAAGAGTCCAACACGGGGGTCGCGCACGATGTTACGCAGGGAATCGACCCGGTTGTTTCCCCGACGATCGGGGAGCATCACGGTTGTCTCGTCATGAATGCGCACAAAGCCTGCCCTGTCGCCCCGCGGCGAACAGTCGAGGCCTTCGGGCCCGGCCGTCGCCAGGGCGACAAACGGGGAGGCCTCAATCAACGCCCGATAGTGCGGCGTGATCCGGTCGACTTCCTTGGCAAGGGAGGTCGGAACGGGCGTGCCATAGAGGGCGGCGAGTTCTTCGACGGTCGTGATCGTGGACATTTGTGGCTCCGGCAGAAGGGGCGTTTGTCAGGTTTCTATCAGACGTCCGGATGCCGCTGCATGTCAAACAATCGCAAACGGGAGAATTTAGCGTGATGCGCCGACAGCGGCCTCGATGCGTTGGCGCAGCGCCGGGTCGGTCTGCGCGGCATTCGCGATCGCCATGTAGTTATCGATGCTGATACCCGCATCCGCGATCGCCGTCGACATCAGGCCGCGTGCTTCCTGGAGGAGTGCATCTGCTTCGGCCTGAGACCCTGCCGCGGCGAGGCGCGGTTCATACTGGTGACGCAGGGCGACAATCGACTTGGCAGCCGTCACGAACGTTGCCAGATCCGCTTCGCTGACGGCTACCGGCGCCGGTTGGCCCTGGGCAAGAATGACAGCGGGCGCGGCGATAGCAGGGGACAGGGCGAACGTACCGGCGAGCAGTACCGCAGCGCTCAGGAGTCGGGCACAGCCCGTCAGCGATTGAATCATTGGTGTCTCCAGTAATCGAGAGTTTGGAGCAGGCTCGGCCTCTCTGGCGAGACACAGGTTTGGGTGGTTAGTCAGGTAAATCCCAGCCGATCCAGTTGCACAATGCCTCGCCCATCACGAGTTCAAGATCGCGCCCCTTGAGCCAGGGCAGCTCCTCGGTGAACAGGGTGACGCATTCCCGGTAGCTGCATTTCATGCGCGACAGGTCGGTGCCCCAGAAGCAGCGATCAGGACCAAAGGCATCGTAAATGCGTTGCAGCTCGTCGTGGATATCGGTGTGCGGATAGGGCGCGGTGGAGTTGCCGTTGGCGCCCGACATCTTGACCGCCACGTTGGGGTATTTGGCCAGCGCTTCCAGTTCCGGAAGCGTCGAGAATGATTCCACGCCCGGTTTGAACGGGTTTGCCCCCAGATGGTCGATCAGCAGCGGGATATCGGGATATTTCTCCGCGATCTCACCGACCGTCGGCAGGAACGCATGGGCAAGCAATCCGACCGGCATCTTCTGCTCGTTCGCGATGGGCCAGATCCAGTCCAGGGTGCCGTCCGTCGGCCAGGTTTCGCGGCCCGGCGCGATGAACAGGAACCGCAGCCCGGCCATCCCCGGCGTGTCCAGCCAGCCCGCGAGCTTGGCCGTGCCGATCTCGGGTTGATCGGGCTGCACCCAGCCGAGCACCCGGAAACGGTCGGGATGGGCGTTGGCGGCGGCGATCGCGACCTCGTTGCCGTTCGGCACCACCCCCGGCGGATGCAGGATCACCCGGTCGACCCCGGCCACTTCCATCTCCGCGATCAGATCCTCGCCCGTGAAGTTCGGAATCTGACGGTGGATGGCCCCCATCGTGGTGTTGATCCAGATATGGACCTGTGAATCGACGATCAGCATAGCGTTGGCTCCAATTGGGTTTCAGACCTACTCGGTGACGGTGAGCGAGAACCGGTCGTCGGCCGTCCGGCATTCGGCCAGCGGCAGTCCGAGTTCCTCACGCACGATATTCGTGCCCAGGACCATGGCCACCATCTTGTAGGTCGCGTGGCGGCGGCTCATGCCCTCGCGGCCCATGCCGCAGTCCGACGAAATGATCAGCCGCTCGGCGGGGATGTATTTCAGCGCCTCGCGAATCAGTTCGGCGATCTGGTCCGGACGTTCGACCTGCAGGGTGTGATGGTCGACCACGCCGATGGCGATCTTCTTGTCCTCGATGACCGTACCGATCGCCTCCAGATCGCCGGGGCCCGAACTGCAGGTCTCGAAGGTGAGGACATCCGCCTCGACCTGGTTCATCCATTCGAGGGTCGGCTGATAGCTCTGCACATCACGGAAAATACGTTGCTGGGAGGGGTTGCCCCAGCAAGTGTGGCACCAGACTTCGGTCTTGTCGCGCAGGCCTTTGGTCGTGTTGTTGAACACTTCGACCAGAGCTTTTTCGTCGAGTTTCCCGAACAGGGGGCCGCGCACGGGCGTCATGTGGATCTGCGGCTCTTCCATCTGGATGACCGGGCAGCCCGCATCGGCCAGCTCGTTGAGCTCCTCGTTGAGCGCGTCGCTCAGGGCCATCGTTCGCTCGACCGGGTCCTTGTAGTAATGGTCGGGCGTGGAGGCGGCGAGTAGCTCCGGCGTAATCGTGCCGAACTTGATCGGCTTTGTGGTCATCCGCTGGGCGGCTTTCCACATGGCCGCATATTGCAGATTGCCGCGCCCGACCGGGCCGACGATGGCGGGCATGACCCGGCCTTCGAGGGAATCATGCAGGATATGGCCGCGCGGCCAGGCGACGTTGCCGACCTTGTAGACCGTCGGCTTGGGCCTCTCGACCTCGTAGCCGTCCATGTGGAACACGGGATAGGACTGCCAGCTGCCGCCCGCGACCTGTTCGTCGTAATGCGCATCGCCGTCGGTACAGATGTCGAGCCCGGCCATTTCCTGGGCCTTGAGGTGGACGCTGACCGTATCCTCATACTGTTCGCGAAAGACCGATGAGGACATGGAATGCAGGAAGCTCCGCGATTCCAGGCTTTCCGTGAACCAGCTCGGTCGCGGCAGAGATCCGATAATCGATGTGGGCAGAACCACGCCTGCGGATGCCTTGTACATAGTGTCCTCCGGTGTGTGCGGCGCTTTTCGCCAGTTTCACATATTTAGCGGCACGCCGTGAATGGGGACTAGTTGGCGTCCGCCAGAATCATGTCCGCGGCTTTCTCGCCGATCATGATGGTGGGTGCGTTGGTGTTGCCCGACACAAGCGCCGGCATGATCGACGCGTCTGCCACCCGCAGCCCCTCGAAGCCGTGCACACGCAGGCGCTCGTCGACGACGTCGTCGGGATTAGAGCCCATGCGACAGGTGCTGGAGGGGTGGTAACTTGTTCGGCCACGGCGCTGGAGATAGTCCAGCCAGTCGTCGTCACTCGCGCATTCCAGGCCCGGCTCATGCTCCTCGGCGATGAACGCCTGGAAGGGGCCCCGCTTGACGATGTCGCGGGCGATTTTCATGCCGCCGATCAGGATGTCCCGGTCCTTTTGCGCCGTCAGATAGTTTGGCTGGATTTCCGGCGCGGTGAAGGGGTCGGGCGAGACGATGTTCACATGCCCGCGGCTTTCCGGCCGCAACAGCGCGTTCACGACCGTCGCGCCGGGGAATGGGTGGGGCATGCCGCCGACGTCATGGGAGCTGAACAACATGCATTGTGCCTGAATCTCGGGGGCGACCGCCGCGGGATCGACCTTGAAAAATCCACCCGAAACGGACACGCCCATGGCGAGGAAACCCTTGCGGGTCAGCGCATAGCGCAGGCCGGTGCGCATGCGTTGGCTGAAGCTGTTGACCACGTCATTGGCGCTGATGTTGTCCTTCAGGCGGAACATCAGCGGCCCGTTGATATGATCCTGGAGGTGGTTGCCCACACCCGGCATGTCGGAGATCACGTCGATCCCGTGGGACCGAAGCAGTTCGGCCGGGCCGAGCCCGGATAACTGGAGCAGCTGCGGCGA
>JAQCFD010000182.1 GCA_027618305.1 Pseudomonadota bacterium | reverse complement strand
CATGGTGAAGAACCTGGTGCCCCATTTCCGCGAGAATGGCGGCGGCAAGGTCATCAACATCTCGTCGATCGCCGGCACCGGCGCGTTTCCGAACTGCCCGGGCTATTGCGCGTCCAAGGGCGGCGTCGTGAACATGACCCGCGCGCTCGCTGCGGAACTCGGCAAGGAGAAGATCAACGTCAACTCGATCGCGCCGGGCAACGTCGCGACGCCGCTGAACGCCCATCTGCGTGGCCCCGGCAATGAGGAGTATATGGAGTTGATGCGGACCTTCACGCCGACCGGAATTGATTTCATCGATCCCGACGACATGACCGGAACGGCCGTGTTCCTGGCGACCGAGGATTCACGCATGATCCACGGCGAGACGGTGATCGTCGATGCCGGCTGGTCTGTCTGGTAGGGAAAACACATTGGCCGACCGCGAGAATGTTCATTTTCTGCTGTTGAATATCGGACATTTTCTGACCCATCTGTTCATGCTGATTTTCGCCACTGCGGCGGCGCTGACGCTGTCGCGGGACTGGGGTATGAGCTATGGCGAACTGATCGCCTTCGCGACACCGGGCTTCATCGCCTATGCGGTGTTCACCCTGCCGGCGGGTTGGCTTGCCGACCGCTGGAGCCGGGAAGGGATGATGGCGGTCTTTTTCTTCGGGATCGGTGCCGCTTCCGCCGCCACGGCGCTCGCCGACACGCCGGTGCAAATGGCGGTTGGGTTGGCCGCCGTCGGTATGTTTGCGGCGATCTACCATCCTGTCGGGATCGCGCTCGTGGTCCATGGTCGGCAGCGCACAGGCGTGCCTATCGCCATCAACGGCATCTTCGGAAATCTGGGAGTGGCCGCCGCGGCGCTGATCACGGCGCTGTTCATCGACCATGCGGGCTGGCGGTCCGCCTTTGTCTGGCCGGGCCTGTTTTCGATGGCGATGGGGGGCGTGTACCTGTTCGTGGTTGCCGGGCGTAGCCAGGAGGGGCACCAAAAGGCAAAGCCGAATTCTGGCGGTGGGGCCGGGCAGACGCTGTTTGATCGCGCCACCATGATCCGGGTGCTGGTGATTGTCTTCACGACATCGTCGCTCGGCGGGCTTGTTTTCCAGAGCACGACCTTCACCCTGCCCAAAGTCTTCGATGAGCAGCTGGGTGATATCGCGGTGTCGGCGTCGGATGTGGGCTGGTTTGCATTTCTTGTGCTGTCCATCGCGGCTGTGGGGCAGCTCATCGTGGGCTATCTGGTCGACCGGATCCCGGTGCGCCGCATCTTCATGATCGTCGCCGCGTTGCAGGTATCCCTGT
This sequence comes from Pseudomonadota bacterium, assembly GCA_027618305.1. Lineage (GTDB taxonomy): Bacteria > Pseudomonadota > Alphaproteobacteria > UBA6615 > UBA6615 > UBA8079. The sequence goes on along the minus strand of JAQCFD010000182.1, from coordinate 5,523 downwards.
TTGCGCTGATGCCCGGCCTCACGGGTTGGCAGGCGCTCATCGTGGCGATTGCGTTCATGTTTGCGGTGTTCGGTCAGATCCCGATCAATGATGTCCTGATCGGGCGGGTGACCCACAGCGAATGGCGCTCGCGGGTCTATGCGCTGCGCTACATGATCAATTTCTCGATCATTGCGTCCTCGGTGCCGCTGATTGCCTGGATATACAGCGGTTGGGGCTTCGACACCCTGTTTGTGCTGCTGGCGATCACCGCGGGCGGCATTTTCGCCGCGGCGTCGCTGCTGCCGGTGCTTCGGTTTGCCGCGGCGCCAGCGGAGTAGAGCCGCCTAGCGCAAATCGAAGCCTTTCTTGCGGACATAGGCGCCGAAATCGGTGCGCTGGGGCTCGGCATACTGCCGCGCCTTGTCCTCAGACCATGTGTAGGGATCGCGGGTGCCGAACCGATCCGGATCGCGCTGTGCGCCGTAGGGGCGAAGCTCGGCGCGGCGTGAGTCATAGGCCTCGATCGCGCCCCACTGGGTATCCTCGTTGTAGCTGTCCGTATGTACCGTGGCCGCCAGCGGCAGGCGCAAATTGATCCGTGGGGAGCGGCCCGGCCAGCCCAGGGTCATGCCTGCGACGGGGAACACCCAGTCGGGCAGGCCCAGCAGTTCGTTCACCGTGTCCAGATGATCGCGAATGGTGCTGATCGGGCAGGTCCCGAGGCCCGCGGCATCGGCGGCCAGCACGAAGGCGGACAGCGCGATCCCGGCGTCCACGGCGGCGTTGAAAAACGCATCCAGATGGTCATTCTCGAAGGGGTGGCCGTGGCGTTCATGGATCTGGCGCAGGCGGCGGTTGTTGCCACAGAACACGAGGAATACCGGCGCGTCAGCGATCCAGGGACTGTCGGGAAACAGCCCGTTGATGGTGGCGCGTTTCTCCGGGTCGCTCACGATGATGATATCGCGCTGTTGCAGGTCGCTCTTGGTTGGCGACGAAAGCGCGAGCGCACAGAGTTGTTGGACCAGACCGGGACTCAGCGGCGTGTCGGTGTAACTGCGGCAGGACTGGTGGTTGGCGATGGTCTGCCAGAGCCCGGCATCCGGCGCGTCGGGAACATTCTGTGGTGCATCGTCAAAGCGAAGCTGCAGCAGGTCGTTGATGGCATCGGCCATGGTCTGTCGTCTTTCTGTGATGTCTCGTCATGCCCGCACAGGCTTGGACAGTGTTAGGCTTCCGGCAGCTTGTGGTTGCCGAACAGCTCGCGCAGCCTGGTTTTGAGGACTTTTCCCGTGGCGCCCAGCGGCAATTCGTCGATGTGGACCGTGTCGTCCGGCAGGCACCATTTGGCCAGCTTGTCGCTCAGGAACGCCGTCATGTCGGCATGGCTGGGCGACTTGCCGGCCACGGGGACAATGATCAGCAGAGGGCGCTCGTCCCATTTCGGGTGCGGGACGCCGATGACGGCCGCCTGGGCCACATCCGGATGGCTCATGGCGAGGTTCTCGATCTCAATCGAGCTGATCCACTCGCCGCCCGACTTGATCACGTCCTTCGACCGGTCGGTGATTTCCATATAGCCGTCGGGATCGATGGTGGCGACGTCGCCTGTTGCGAACCAGCCGTCTGCGTCGTGAGATTCCGAATGGTCCATTTTGAAGTAGTTCTCGATGATCCAGGGGCCGCGGACCTGCAGGTCGCCGAAGGTCTTCCCGTCATGTGGGAGCGCCTTGCCGGCATCGTCCGTGATCCGCATCTCCACGCCGAAGACAGGCCGGCCCTGCTTGGCCTGCTGGCGCAGCCGTGTCTTCTGGTCGGTCATCGACGGTTTGGGGATCGAAACGGTCCCGAGCGGGCTCATCTCGGTCATGCCCCAGGCATGGCGCACCTCCACACCATAATCGTCCTGGAACTCACGGATCATCGATTCCGGACAGGCGGAACCGCCGATCACCGTGCGTTGGAGCGCTGGAGCATTGGAGGATGTCGCGCGCCAGTGGGCCAGCAGCATGAGCCAGATGGTCGGCACGCCCGCGGCGAAGGTCACCTCTTCGGCGACGAGGAGTTCATGAATGCTCGCACCGTCGAGCTTGGGCCCCGGGAAGACCAGCTTTGCGCCCACCATGGTCGCGCCATAGGGGATGCCCCAGGCGTTGACGTGGAACATGGGGACGACCGGCAGGATTACTTCACTCTCACCCATGTGCAGCACATCCGGCAGCGCTGAGGCATAGGCGTGGATCATGGTGGAGCGGTGGCTGAAAAGCGCGCCTTTCGGGTTGCCGGTCGTACCTGAGGTGTAGCAGAGCGACGAGGCCGTGTTCTCGTCGAACACCGGCCACTCCAGGTCGTCGGAATGACTGTCGATCAAATCCTCGTAGCAATAGACATTCGCCAGGCTCGTCTCGGGCATGTGCGCGCGATCGGTCATGACGATCACGCCCTTCAGCCCGCGCAGCTCGTCGGCCACATTTTCGATCAGGGAGATGAGATTCAGATCGACGAAGACAAAGGCGTCTTCGGCATGGTTCATGATGTAGGTGAGCTGGCTCGCATGCAGGCGGGGGTTGAGGGTGTGGGTGATCGCGCCGATCCCCGACACGGCGTAATACACCTCGAAATGGCGGTGTGTGTTCCAGGCCATGGTCGAGATCCGGTCACCGAGCTGTACGCCCAGCACCTGCAGCGCGTTGGCGAGCTGGCGCGCTCGCTTGTGGGCGTCATGGTAGGTGTAGCGATGGATTGGTCCTTCGACCGTGCGGGTCACGATCTCGCGGTCGCCCGATGTGAAATCGGCGTGTTTCAGCAGGCTGGAGATCAGCAGCTGATTGTCCATGATGCGTCCCAGCATGGACGGTCCTCCCTCATGTCCCGGTGTTGGTCACCGGTTTGAATGCGGAGTATCAACCGGCACGGGGGCCGGCTCAAGGGCGCAAGTGCCTAGTGCGCTACCCGCTGCAGAAATTCGAGACAGACCGCCGCGAAGCCGTCGGGGTCCTCCATCAGGGCCACATGCCCCGTTCCCTTGAGTATCCTGAGCTCGGACCCCGGAATCTGCGCGTGGATTTCGGCGGACAGATGGGGTGATGCGATCAGATCGAGGTCGGAACATGTGACGAGGGTCGGGACGCTGACGGTCGGCAGACGATCATAGGTGTCGCCGACGATGCAGGCCTCAAGCTGGCCGATCCAGCCGGCGTTCACGGGTGATTTCTCCAACAGGAACTGGCGGTGGGCATCCATCTCCGCGACATGGGCGTCATAGTAGGCGCTGGCGTGCAGGGCCAACATGCTGATCTCGGCGAGTGCCACGCGCTGGTCATGTTCGGCCAGGTAGAGGCGGGTCTCCTGAAACTTCTTGAGCCGCGCCCCGTTCCGGGTCCAGCTGTGGTGAATTCCGAGGCTCAGGACGCGCTCGGGATGGTTGAGGGCGAGCTCCTGGGAGATATGCCCGCCCATGGAGAAGCCCATGACATGGGCCTGTTCGATCTCGAGGCTATCGAGGACATGGGCCGCGTCGTCCGCCATATCGGCCAGGCTGTAACCCGGCGCGGGTACGCTCGACGCGCCGACACCGCGATTATCGAAGACGATCGTACGAAAACCCGATGCAAAGTGCGGAACTTGGCCGGCCCAGAAACCAAGGTCATGCCCGGTGCCGCTGACAAGGATCAGCGGTGGTCCGTCCCCATGAGTCTCATAGTTGATTTCAACGCCTTCACGCGGCGGGGTCATGGGCATGGCAGTAACGCTCCGGGAAATGACAGGTCCGTAAAATGACCATGACGGCAAGCTGTTTCAAGGCGGTGGTAAGGAAAACCGCTCCGGGCCATGGCCCGGAGCGGATCCGAAAAACTCTCAACATCACCTTCGGCCCGGTGTTAACGCTGAACCGATTCGGCCCGGTGTTAACGCTGAACCGAAGGGGTAAGCCCTCTAACCCGGATTTCTTTTGGCAAACAGCCAAAGAATGATCGCCACCGCGATCAACCCGACCACGCCGTTGTCGCCAAGTGTCTGAATCAGGCTGATCAGCTCACTCACAACGCCGCCGAAGAACGGCAATTCACCGGTGGTCAGGATATCCAGCACGATCGCAAGCGCGATGAGCAGGAGGCCGAGCTCGGTAACCTGGCCTATCAACTTTTTGACTTTATCCATCATGTTTTCGGGCATGTAGTCCCCCTTCTGGATGATTTCAGACGTATTAAGCCCTCGGACCACGACATTTTGTGGTCATCTGGAATTATCCCACAACATGTTCGAATTCTGTCAAACGGGTGAATACAGTTTAAGAATCAGGAATAAATTAAATATACTAAATAATTTCATGAAATAAAAAATACATACAGTATTGAATTTTATGAATAAATGTAAATACGAAAAAAAGTGGACTATGTTGGATATATATACGAATAAATATTTATTTATGGAAACAATATTGGTTTTTTATTAAGCCACTGCGACGGCGGCTATGGCCGTTTGGGTCTGCCGCCGAATTGAGCAGACCATGACGACCCGTCATATCGATTGGGGATCAGGCCCGGATGATGATGGAACTTCTCTGTCTGTTGGTCGCCGGGTGCCCACAAAGTGATCTCGAAAGCGACTGGCGGTTGCAATACCCGGCCCGTCAACGGTACATCTCGACTCTATTGTTTTCCCGGCCCTCGGCATGGGGAAGACCCCGGAAAAAGAGGTAAACGCATGCCGGAAGCATCCTTCGACAGTCGTGAATTTCGCAACGCATTGGGTAATTTCGCGACCGGTGTCACGATCATTACGGCCAAGGGCCAGAACGGTGAACTGGTGGGCGTTACGGCCAGTTCCTTCAACTCGGTATCGCTTGATCCGCCACTCATTCTTTGGAGCCTCGACCGCAGCTCGGCGAGCCTCCGGATCCTCGAGGCGGCGAGCCATTTCTGTGTGCATATCCTGAGTGAGGCCCAGGGCGATGAATGCATGGCATTCGCGAAAACCGGTGCCGATAAGTTCACCGACCTCGAATGCGGTGAGGGCCTTGGCGGCGCACCGCTCATCGATGGATGCCTTGCCCGCTTCGAATGCCGAAACGTGGTGCATCATGACGGGGGTGACCATGTGATCATCGTCGGCGAGGTGGAGCGGTTCGACGTCCAGGACGGCGAACCACTTATTTTCTTCCGCGGCAAGCTGAGCAATCTGGCCGCACAGTCGGGTGACGCCTGAGGCGCGGCATTCTGCGCCTTGCCTGAAGCCCCCAATACCCAGCTATAATCAAAGGGCACATCCGCGCAGTCGGATGCCCGAATGGAGGCGCTCGCGCCCACAGAGGAGAATTTGGTCATGAAAACCCTGGACCACTGGATTAACGGTGCGGCCTCGGCAGGCACATCCGACCGTATGGCCCCCGTATTCAATCCAGCGACGGGCGAACAGGTGGCGCAGGTGCACCTTGCGAGCAGCGCCGATGTGGATACCGCTGTCGCGGCGGCGAAGGCCGCACTTCCAGAATGGTCGGCAACGCCGCCGCTGCGGCGTGCCCGGGTCATGTTCCGTTTC
>JAQCFD010000181.1 GCA_027618305.1 Pseudomonadota bacterium | reverse complement strand
CATTCTGGTTGATGGCGAGGAAACGCTTGGTCTGTCGCCTGGAGAACGCGAGCGGGTAACCCGAAAGTTCGGCATGCTGTTCCAGGGGGCGGCCCTGTTCGACAGTCTGCCCGTCTGGGAAAACGTCGCGTTCGGCCTGATCCAGAGCCAGGGCATGCGCCGCCGGGATGCACGCAAGGCCGCGCTCGAAGCAATGAACATGGTTGGCCTCGACACCGACATCGCCGACCGGTCGCCGGCCGAACTTTCGGGCGGCATGCAGAAACGCGCGGGTCTGGCGCGGGCCATCGCCACAAGGCCCGAAATCCTGTTCTTCGACGAACCGACAACCGGTCTCGACCCGATCATGGGCAGCGTCATCGACAGCCTGATCGTGAAATCCGTCCGCGAACTGGGTGCAACGGCCCTGACGATTACACATGACATGGCAAGCGCGCGGCGAATCGCCGACAATGTCGCCATGATCTACCAAGGCCGGATCGTTTGGCACGGCCCGGTTGGCGAGATCGATCACTCTGGAAACGACATGGTCGACCAATTCATCAACGGACGCTCCATCGGGCCGATCCAGCTTCAGGTTGCGGTCTAGGCGATGGCGCGCGCGACAAGCAACTTCGTCTGCCAGACCTGCGGTGCCGTCCACGGCAAGTGGAGCGGGAAATGCGATGGCTGCGGCGAGTGGAACTCGATCGTCGAGGAATCCGGCGAAACCAACGTTCCCAAAGGCGTTACCAAGGCCGGCGGCAGAGCCGTCTCCTTCGCGTCTCTGGATGGCGCCCCTGACGAGCGCGCCCGGCGCATGACCGGCATGGCCGAACTCGACCGGGTCTGCGGCGGCGGCATGGTCCCCGGATCGGCGCTGCTGGTTGGCGGTGATCCGGGAATCGGCAAATCGACCCTGCTGCTGCAGGCCGCCGCGATGCTCGCAAAATCCGGCGCTTCCGTCGCCTATATCTCGGGCGAGGAAGCCGTCGACCAAATCCGCCTGCGGGCCGCCCGGCTGGGGCTGGCCGACGCACCGGTCGACGTGGCCTCGGCAACCAATGTGCGCGACATCCTCGCCGCCCTCGACACCGTCGGCGGCGCCGACGTCGCGATCATCGATTCCATCCAGACCATGTATGCCGACAATCTCGATTCCGCCCCGGGGACCGTGGCGCAGGTCCGCACCTGTGCCCAGGAGCTGATCCGCGTGGCCAAGCGACGCGGCATCACCATGATACTGGTCGGACATGTCACCAAGGACGGGGCGATTGCCGGCCCACGGGTGCTCGAACATATGGTCGACACGGTGCTGTATTTCGAAGGCGAGCGCGCCAACCAGTATCGCCTGCTGCGGGCGGTCAAGAATCGCTACGGCGCCACGGACGAGATCGGCGTGTTCGAGATGACCGATGCGGGCCTTGCCGAGGTCAAAAACCCGTCGGAACTGTTTATCGCGGGCCATAGCGACACCACCAGCGGTTCTGCGGTGTTTGCCGGCATCGAGGGCACGCGGCCCCTGCTGGTCGAAATTCAGGCGCTGGTGGCACCGACCTCCCTGGGCACGCCGCGTCGTGCGGTCGTCGGCTGGGATTCGAGCCGCTTGGCCATGATCATCGCGGTCCTGCAGACCCGATGCGGCATGAATCTGGGCTCCCACGACGTGTACCTGAATGTCGCCGGCGGCCTGCGCGTGGGCGAACCCGCGGCCGATCTGGCCGTGGCCGCCGCGCTCGTCTCGGCCCATCTCGAACAACCCCTGCCGCCGCGCACCGTGGTATTCGGCGAAATCGGCCTCGGCGGCGAAGTGCGCGGGGTCGGACAGGCCGATGCCCGCATGCGCGAGGCGGAGAAACTCGGGTTTGAGAATGCCTGGACACCGCCGCGCGGTACCAGCCGCAAGCAAAGCGGCAAGAAAGCCCAGACCAGTCTCAACGTCAGCGAGATCGCCAAGCTGCGTGACCTCTTCGACCGCTTCGACGCGACGCCGCAACGCGGCAAACTGGCGACGGTCTAGGCCATGGAATTCGGCGGCTTCAGCGTCTTCGATATCGCGGTCCTCGTGATCATCTTTCTGGGCGCCCTGTTCGGGCTGGTCACGGGCTTCGTGCGCAGCGGCCTGTTCGTTGCATCCTGGATTGGCGCCGGCCTGATCACGATCTTCGGGCTTGAGCATGTCTCTCCGATCGCCACCCAATACATAAATCCGGAATGGCTGGCCGGGCTGGTTGCCGGCGGTGGCCTGTTCATTGCCGCCCTGATTGTGTTGCATCTGCTGAGCCACATCCTCAGCGGCTGGGTTCGAGCGGGCCGGCTCAACGCCCTTGATCGATCGCTCGGGCTTTTGGCCGGGCTGGCCACAGCGGGCGTCGTCATTTCCGTCGCGTTTCTCTTCCTCAGCGACGTTTTTGGCGATGAGCCGCCACCGTGGGTCGAGTCGGCGCGCACCCGGCCTGCGGTCGAACGCGGCGCACTCCTGGTCAAGGAATTGCTGCCGAGGAAGATCATCGGGCAGACGGGGAACGCGCTCGAACGCGCCCAGGAACGCGCCGGCGATATCGACGCCGCACGCGAGGCACTCGACCGGCTCACCCGGCCACCCGAATCCTCAGCACCCCGCCCACAAGAAGGGTATAACGAGCGCGAGCGCGACGGCCTCGAAGATCTGATCCGGCGGAACCAGTGACCAACATGTTTACCACCCACCCGTTCCAGGCCGGCAGTGACCCGGACAAGTTCCACGAAGAGTGCGGCGTTTTCGGCGTCTTCGGCACCGAGGATGCAGCGGCATTCACCGCGCTTGGGCTGCATGCCCTGCAGCATCGCGGACAGGAAGCCGCCGGAATCGTCTCCTATGACGGCAAGCGATTTCACCCGCACCGGGCGATGGGCCTGGTCGGCGATATCTTCGGTGATCGCGACGTGATCGACCGGCTGCCGGGCGACTCGGCCATCGGGCACAATCGCTATTCAACCACCGGCGAGACGGTCTTGCGCAATGTGCAGCCGCTTTATGCCGGCTACGGCTTCGGCGGGCTGGCGCTGGCGCATAACGGCAACCTGACGAACGCGCGCCAGCTCCGGCGTGAACTCGTACAGGCGGGCTCCCTGTTCCAGTCAACAATGGACACGGAGGTGATCCAGCACCTGATCGCCACCAGCCGGGAAGCGCGGCTTCTCGACCGGGTGATCGAGGCTCTGCGCGCCGTCGACGGTGCCTATTCGCTCGTGGCTCTGTCGCGTCGCAAGCTGATCGGCGCCCGCGACCCGCTGGGCGTGCGCCCGCTGGTGCTGGGGCAGATCGGCGACGCCTGGGTTTTGGCCTCGGAGAGCTGCGCGCTGGACATCATCGGCGCGGATTTCGTACGCGACATCGAGCCGGGCGAAATTATCGTCATCGACGATGAGGGCGTACATTCCCATAAACCCGCCCTGCCGACGCGCAAGCGTTTCTGCATCTTCGAATATATCTACTTCGCCCGGCCGGATTCCAATGTCGATGGCAGGAACGTCTATGAGGCCCGCAAGGCAATCGGAGCGGAGATGGCGCGCGAGGCCCCGGTGGATGCCGACCTGGTGATCCCGGTGCCCGACAGCGGCGTGCCGGCGGCAATCGGTTATGCGGCCGAGGCCGGAATCCCGTTCGAGCTCGGCCTGATCCGCAATCACTATGTCGGTCGCACCTTCATCGAGCCGACGGACGAAATTCGCCATCTCGGCGTGCGATTGAAGCACAACGCAAACCGCGGCCAGCTCGACGGCAAGCGCGTCATTCTCGTCGATGACAGCATCGTCCGGGGCACAACGTCGAAAAAGATCGTTGAAATGGTCCGCAACGCCGGCGCGACCGAAGTCCATGTCCGGATTTCAAGCCCGCCAACCAAGAGTCCCTGCTTCTACGGTATCGATACACCCGAGGCATCGGAGCTTCTCGCAGCGAACCATGACGTGGACGGCATCCGCCGTCTGATCGGTGCCGACAGCCTCGCCTATGTGTCCATGGATGGGCTCTACCGCGCCATGGGCGAGACGGCGGGGCGCAACAACGATGCGCCGCAATATTGCGACGCCTGTTTCAGCGGCGAGTATCCGATTGCGCTCACCGATATGAACGACACCGACAACACGTCACAGATGTCGCTCCTCGCCGAACTGGCCTAGGAAAACACCATGTCAGACACGTCCGCAAACACCGGCGTTCTTGCCGGCCGCGTGGCCCTGATCACCGGCGCGTCACGCGGGGTCGGTGCGGCGGTCGCCAAGCGATTTGCCGCCGAGGGGGCCCATGTGATCCTGCTCGCCCGCACGGTTGGTGGCCTCGAGGAAGTCGACGATGCAATCAAGGCGGCAGGCGGCCAGGCCACGCTGGTGCCCTGCGATCTGACGGAGTTCGAGCGGATCGATACCCTGGGCCCGGCCCTGCTCGAACGGTTCGACAAGCTCGACATCCTGGTCGGCAATGCCGGAGCGCTGGGCGAGATGACCCCCCTCACCCATTATGATGCCAAGGCCTGGCACGAAGTCTTCGACGTCAATGTCCATGCCAACTGGCGCCTGATCCGAACGTTGGACCCGCTGTTGCGTCGCTCGGACGCCGGCCGCGCGATCATGGTGACCAGCCGCGCCGCATCCAATCCACGTGCCTTCTGGGGCGCCTATGCGGTGACCAAGGCGGCACTGGAGACGCTGGTCCATGTCTGGGCGTCGGAACTGGCGGACACGAATGTGCGCGTCAATCTGCTCAACCCCGGCGCGACGCGGACCGCCATGCGCGCCGCAGCCTTCCCCGGCGAAGACCCGCAGACGCTCAAGACCCCCGAGGACCTCACGGGGATATTCGTGGAACTGGCGTCGGCAGAATGCAGCCGGCATGGCGAGCTGATCGACGCTGATTGAGTCTCTCCGCGCCCGCGCATCAACCGTGATGGGCCGAACCTACTTCTTGTCGTGATACGGATTGTCTGCTTTGCGAGTCAGCATGCGTATAGGTGTCCCCGCAAGGTTGAAGCGGGCCCGAAAGCTGTTCTCAAGATAGCGAATGTAGCTGGTCGGCAGATCTTCGGGCCGGTTTCCGAAGAGTATCACCGTCGGCGGTCGCGCCTTCGCCTGGGTCGCGTAGCGCAGCCGGATCGGACGCTTGTTCGCGGCCAGCGGCGGCGGATGGCGCTCAATCGAATCCGTCAGCCAGTCATTCAACTCCGATGTCGTAATGCGGAGATTCCAGTCCTTGTAGGCCCCCAGAACCGTCGGCATCAGCTTGTCGAGACCACGGCCGGTCGTGGCTGACAGGGTCACGATCGGCGTGCCGGCGCCCTGGGGCAGCGACACCTGCATCCGGTCATGGAGCACACCCAGCGCGGCCGCGTGATCCGTGATCAGATCCCACTTGTTGACGACGATCACGAAGGCCCGGCCTTCCTCGATCACATGCCGGGCAATCGCCAGATCCTGACGCTCGAGCATCTGTTCGCTGTCGAGCACGAGTGCGACCACATGCGCGTACTGGATGGCATGAAGTGAATTCCCCACCGACAGCTTCTCGAGTTTCTCGTCGATCCGGGCCTTCCGGCGCATGCCCGCTGTGTCGACCAGCGCAATACGCTGGCCTTCAAACATCCATTCAACCGAGATCGCATCTCGCGTAATCCCGGCCTCCGGGCCTGTCAGAAGCCGGTCCTGGCCAAGCACGGTATTGATAAGTGTCGATTTGCCAACATTCGGCCGGCCGACGATCGCCAGGCGAAGCACGGATGTGTCGGCGTCCGGATCCACATCGGGATCCTCCCATCCATCGTCCTCGACCGGTGGCGCGGCCGCGGCGATCGGATCGAACAGGAGATGAATACCCTCGCCGTGTTCTGCCGAGATCACGATCGGGTCGCCCAGACCAAGCGCGTAGGATTCAAGAACACCGCTCTCACCGGCGCGGCCCTCGCATTTATTCGCCACCAGGAAGACATTGGCATTGCGGCTGCGCAGCCAGGTGGAGAATTGCTCGTCGAGCGGCGTTATCCCCGCGCGCGCATCGAACACCATGAAAACTACATCGGCTTCATCGAGCGCCTTCTCGGTCTGACGGCGCATTCGCGCCGGGAGGCTGTCATCGAACGCCTCCTCCAGCCCCGCCGTATCGACGACTCGGAACTCCAGGTCAGCTATGGAGCCCTGTCCTTCACGCCGATCTCGGGTGACGCCCGGCCTGTCGTCGACCAGCGCCTCGCGCCGGCCAACCAAACGGTTGAACAGGGTCGATTTGCCGACGTTGGGACGTCCGACAATAACCACGGTCGGTTGCATGACAGGTTCCAGTCAATACCTAACGGTACGCGATCAGGCGCGCGCCGTCGGTCTGAAAATACAGGGTTTCATCCGCAAGAATGGGGGGCAACGAAACGTCACCGGGCATTTCGATCTCACCGATGATTTCGCCGGTATAAGGCGACAGCGCGACCGCAACGCCATGGCTGCCGGTCACAATCAAACGGTCGCTGGCAAGCACCGGACCGGACCACCTGATCAGCCCTTTGCGGTCTTCCGGGTCCTCATAGCGCCCCAAAGGTGTCACCCAGCGCACAAGGCCGTTTTCGGCGACCAGTGCCACGACATCACCCTCGGTGCTCACGACGAACAGAAAATTGCCGGCGATCCATGGCTGGTTTACCCCACCGACTTCGGCCTCCCAGACGCGCCGCCCGCTGGCCAGGTCGATAGCGACCATGCGGCCCGAATGACTGATGGCATAGACCCGGCCGCGGTCAACGACCGGACGACCACGGATATCGGCAAGGGCGGACACCGCATCGACCCGCCGGATAGCGGCCAGATTGTCGCTCCAGAGCTGCTGGCCGTTCTCGGCACGCAACGCGAAGAT
>JAQCFD010000180.1 GCA_027618305.1 Pseudomonadota bacterium | reverse complement strand
CCCGGGGGGGCGAGACCAGCGCGCGAAACAGCCCGGCGGGTGGGATCTCACCGGCGCGGGCGACCGACCAAACCGAGAAGACCAGCGCCGTCAGCAACCCGAAAAGGGCGGCGATGGCGAGGGGGGCGGGGAACAGTCCCGATGCGACGCGGATGGGGACGACGGCAGCGAGCGCGTCGGCGGCAAGCATTGGCAGCGCCGCGCCCAACACGAGACCGATGGCAATGCCCGCCAGCGCGAGGACCATCACCTGCAACAGGTAAACCCGGAAAATGAGTGCGCGTGGCGCGCCGATGCATTTGAGCGTGGCGATGGTTTTGGTCTTGCCGTCGAGCCAGGCCCGCACGGCATTGGCCACGCCAACCCCACCGATCAGCAGCGCCGTCAGGCCGACGAAGGACAGGAACAGCGTGACCCGGCCGATCAGGCGGCTGAGCCGGGGCGAGGATTCGTTGAGGGTCCGGATGCGCCAGCCGGCGTCCGGAAAGCCGGCGTTGATGTCCGCGATGAACGTCGCTGGCGTGGTCTCGTCCGGCAGGCGGACCCGGTAGTTGTAATGGATGAGGCTGCCCGGCTGGACCAGCGCGGTGTCTGCCAAGGCGCCGTCGGCAATCAGCACTCTCGGGCCCAGCGAGAACAGGCCCGATCCGCCGATCCGGTCGGGCTCATGGATGATGGTGGCGCGGACTTCAAAACGGGCCTCGCCGATCCGCACGCTGTCGCCAATGACGATTCCCAGCTTGTCGATCAGTTCGGGTGCGACGGCGGCCCCCCACTGCCCGTTGCGTAGTCCGAGCATGTCGGCCAGCGGCAATGACGGTTCGGTCTCCAGGCTGCCATATAACGGATAGGTCTGTTCGACGGTCTTGAGCTCGATCAGGGTGCGGGCGCCGTTGTCGTTGCTCGGGCCCGCGACGGTGCGAACCATGGCGCGCATTTCGGCGCTCCCGGCCAATGTCCCGGCCGCGCGCATCGCATCGCGTTCATCCGTGGTCGCGGGGCGGTGCACGATGTCGACGAGCACATCGCCGCCGAGAATTTCGCGTGCGTCCGAGCCGATGCTTTCCTCCAGCATCGCGCGGGTGGATCCGACGGCGGCAATTGCGGCCACGCCGAGCGCGAGGCAGGCGATGAATATTCGGAAGCTGCGCAGGCTGCCGCGCAACTCGCGGCGGGCCAGCTTTACCGCCAGGGGCCAGGAGGCGTCATTCGTGACGGACAGGTCGTTCACGCGCGCCGTTCTTCGTCGGCAAGCGGGGTATCGAAGATCTTCCCGTCGCGCAGATGCACCACCCGCCCGCAACGCGCTGCAATGGCCTGATCATGGGTGATCAGGAGCAGGGTTGTTTCACGCTGGGCCGACAGGTCGAACAGGGTCTCGATGATGGAGGCACCGGTCTCGCCGTCCAGATTGCCCGTGGGTTCGTCGGCCAGCAGCAGTTTCGGCCGGGGCGCGAAGGCCCGCGCGATGGCAACCCGTTGCTGTTCGCCGCCCGACAACTGGGACGGGTAATGATCGAGACGGTGGCCGAGGCCCACGGTCTCCAGGCTCTCTCGCGCCACCTCGAAGGCATCGGCCCGGCCCGCAAACTCAAGCGGTACCGCGACGTTTTCCAGCGCACTCATCGTCGGGATCAGGTGGAAGGCCTGGAACACGATCCCGACATGGGCGCGGCGAAAGCGGGCCAGCGCATCCTCGTCGAGCGCCGAGAGGTCCTGCCCGGCGACTGCAACCGTGCCGCCGGTCAGCCGCTCCAGCCCGGCTATCACCATCATCATGGTCGATTTACCCGACCCCGACGGCCCGATCACGCCGACGGTCTCGCCGGCGGCGATCGATAAATCGATTCCGCGCAGGATGTTGACGTTGCCCCCTGCACTCGCCAAATGAAGTTCGGCATCGTCGAGCGCGATCATCGGTGTCGCATCCGTGCCATGCTGGGTGGCCGGGCCCATATCGGGCTGATCTTTCATGATGGTTTGCCTTCGACCGATGACATCTGTTCTTGTTTCTACATATGGCCGCGCGGTTCGAATCATCAATGCCGGCGCGTTACGGCGCCTGTGGGCTGTATCGGCGGCGATGGGGCTGGCTCTTATCCTATCGGTATTGCCCGCAGGGGCGGATGACAAGCCGGTGATCGTCGCTTTCGGGGACAGCCTGTCGGCGGGGTACGGCCTCGACGTGGCCGATTCATTCCCCGTGCGCCTCGAGGCGGCGCTGCGTGCCGGTGGCGTCGAGGGGAAGGTGATCAATTCGGGCGTCTCGGGGGACACCACCGCGGGCGGGCGCGCGCGGCTCGACTGGTCGTTGCCCGGTCACGTCGATCTGGTGATCGTGGAACTGGGTGCGAATGACGGGCTGCGGGGCATCGACCCTTCGGAGACAGAGGCCAATCTCGATGCCATTCTGACGACCCTCGCCGCGCGCGATATTCCGGTGCTGTTCACCGGTATGCGGGCGCCACCAAATTTTGGCCGGGAGTATGCCGCTGCGTTCGACGCGCTTTTCCTGCGCCTTGCGGCGCGCCATGATGTCGTCTTCTATCCGTTCTTTCTCGACGGCGTCGCGGCACAGCGATCCCTGAATCAGCCCGACGGTATTCACCCGAACCGTGCCGGGGTCGACCGGATTGTGATGCGCCTGCTGCCCTTTGTTTTGCGCGCGCTCAATACAGGATGATTTCATGACCCGTTTTGCATCTGCACATGCTGGCGTGCTTACCGACGGCCCGATCACCCGATGGTCGGGATGGCAGGATCTGGTGGTGCAATGTCTTGCGGCATTTCCGTCGGACGCCCGGGGTACCGGGCTTGTGTATGTCACCGATCCGTTGGCAGATGATGTACCGTCGATTCTCGAATTTCTGCGCGCCCGGACAAGTATCGAGGTGTGGAGTGGGGCTGTGGCCCCGGCAATTTGTGCCAACGGTTTTGAGTATTTCGACACCCCGGCAATTGCCTTGATGGCCTTCGACCTCCCGGCAGGTGCCGTCGTTCCCTTCTCGGGATCCGGATCTCCGTCCGCGGCAGAGAAGAGTGACGGTGCGGCGTTCGCCATTGTCCACGCCAACCCTCACACACCTGGCGTGATCGACGCCGTGCCGGAAACCGCCGCGGGCACCGGTGCCTATCTCGTGGGTGGGCTGGCATCGGGTGCGGGTGCAAATCCGCTCATTTCGGCGCGTGACACCGGCCTTGCCGGGTTGTTGTTCGATCAGAACGTGCCCGTTGCGACGGGTCTGACCCAGGGGTGTGCGCCCATCGGGCCGGCACATCAGATCACCGCCATGCAGGATGAGCTGGTGGCTGAACTCGACGGCCGCCCCGCGCTCGATGTTCTGAAGGAGGATGTGGGAGAATTGCTGGCCCGCGACCTTAGGCGACTTGCCGGATATGTTCACGTGGCGTTGCCGGTGTCCGGGTCGGATCGGGCGGACTATGTGGTGCGCAACCTCATGGGCATGGATGTGTCCCAGGGCCTGATCGCGGTGGCGGAAGTGCTGGAGGTCGGCGACCGATTGATGTTCGTGCGGCGCGATGCGGCCAGCGCGGTCGAGGACATGCAGCGCATGCTCGATGATCTCAAGCGCCGGGCTGGCGATAACATTCGCGGCGCGGTCTATCACAGCTGTGTCGCGCGCGGGCCCCATCAGTTCGGCCCGGGATCACGGGAACTCACCATGATCGGCGAGACCTTCGTCGACGTGCCGGTGATCGGGTTTTTCGGCAACGGCGAGATATCGAATGACCGGCTCTACACCTATACGGGGATCCTGAGCCTGTTCCTCGAGGCGCCGGAGAACGGCGCCGAATGATCCGGCTGTTCGTCGGCATCGGCCTGCCGGACGGCCTCGGCGAACGCCTGGCCGGCCTGCGCGGACAGATCCCCGGTGCCCGCTGGGAGCCGCCGGAAAACCATCACATCACGCTGCGTTTTATCGGCGAGGTCAATGAAGACACCGCCATCGATATCGATTCGGCCCTGGCGCGGGTCGACGCACCGGCCTTCGAGATTGCCATGCAGGGCGTCGGGCATTTCGAGTCCCGCGGTCAGGTGCGCAGCCTCTGGGCCGGTGTTGCGCGCGACCCGGCGCTTGATCACCTGCACGCCCGTGTCGAGACGGCCTGCCAGCGCGCCGGCCTGGCGGCGGAGGGCCGAAAATTTCATCCCCATGTGACGCTGGCCCGGTGCCGCGACACACGGGCCGCGCGGATCGCGGGCTTTCTGATCGACCATGGTGGCTTTCGCGCAGCGGCGTTTCCGGTTGGGTCATTCGCGTTATATTCTTCGACCCTCGGCCACGGCGGCGCGGTGTACAACCGCGAGGCGGACTACCCGCTCGGCCGCCCGTGAACAGGAAATACCCTTGAGTCTTCGCGAGAATATTGCCCCGTCCGATCCGATCGTGATCCTGACTGGTGCGGGGATCTCCAAGGAATCAGGCCTCCAGACATTCCGCGACCCCGACGGGATCTGGGCGAAGCACAAGATCGAGGATGTGGCGACACCCCAGGCCTTCGCCCGCGACCCCGACGCCGTCCTCGGCTTCTACAATGTGCGGCGCGCCCAGATGGGAGATCCCGATATTCAGCCCAACGCGGCCCATGCGGCTCTCGGCGCGCTTGAAGGGTTCTGGCCGGGCGGCGTGCTGCTGGTGACCCAGAATATCGACGATCTGCATGCGCGCGGCGGCAGCCGTAATCTTATCCATATGCATGGCGAATTGGCGAAGACGCGCTGCAACGAATGCGGCGATCTGGTCGACGGGGTGGGCGATATCGACACCGGGATGCGGTGCAAGGCCTGCGCGGCGGTCGGGGGGATGCGGCCGCATGTGGTCTGGTTTGGCGAAATGCCCCTGGAAATGGACCGGATCGGAACTGCCCTGGCCGGTTGCGGTCTGTTCGTCTCGATCGGCACGTCGGGCAATGTTTATCCGGCGGCCGGCTTCGTGCAGGAAGCGCGTGCCCATGGGGCCTATACGGTCGAACTCAACCTCGAGGAATCTCTCGGCGCGAGCCTGTTCCAGGAAGGGCGCTACGGCCCGGCGACCGAGATCGTGCCCGCCTTCGTCGACGAGCTCCGGGCGCTTGCCGGGAACTGAAACATCGCTTGCGGCAATCCTGAAGGATGCCCGTGCCTGCACCGTGTGCGACGGTCTGCCGCTCGGCCCGCTACCGCTGATTCGTGCCGGGGCATCGGCGCGGTTGCTGATCATCAGCCAGGCGCCCGGCACGAAAGCGCACGCGCGTAATCTTTCCTTCGACGACCCCTCGGGCGACCGGCTGCGCGATTGGCTCGGGATGGACCGGGATGTCTTCTACGACGAGGGGCGCGTGGCGATCATGCCCATGGGGTTTTGCTATCCCGGGCGCCTGCCGAAGGGCGGTGACGCGCCGCCGCGGCCGGAATGTGCGCCGCTCTGGCATGACCGCATCCTCGCGGCGCTGCCGGACATCCGGCTCACGCTCTATGTCGGGAGCTACGCCATCCGTTCCTATCTGCCGGGGTACCGGACCATGACCGACGCGGTCGCCGACTGGCGGCGCCATGGGCCGGACAGTTTGCCGTTGCCCCATCCGAGCTGGCGCACGAATGCGTGGGAAAAGAAGAACCGCTGGTTCACCGCCGAGCTTCTGCCCGCGCTGAAGGAACGCGTCGGGAAACTCGTGCCTTAGCCCGGGTTGGCTTCGATCTGGTCCATGTCGTCGTCGGAAAAGCCGAAATGGTGGCCGATCTCGTGGATCAGCACATGGCGGACCAGATGGTACAAATTCTCGTCGGTCTCGCACCAGTAATCCAGCAGCGGCCGGCGATAGAGATAGATCGCGTCAATGTCGTTCGGCACATCGGACAGGGATTTCCGGTCGAGGCTGACCCCGACATACAGGCCGAGGATGTCGAAGGGACTTTCGAGTTCCATCGCCTCCATCGTCTCCTCGTCGGGAAACTCCACGACATGGATCGCCACGTCCGAGACATGGCGTGACAGCGCGCGCGGGATCGTCGCAAACGCCTCGCCGGCGATGGCTTCGAGTTCCGCGAGCGTCGGAGACGAGTCGTATTTTCCGGTGGCGGCCATGACGCCATCATATAGGGCCCCTTGATCCCCGCGCCAAGCACCGTCAGGTTCGGTGCCACAACCATAAAATTTACAGGAGAAGTTGATGGCCGAAAAACTCGAAGGCGCGGCGCGCGACGCGGCGTTGGCATCGCTCGACGGCTGGGCGCTGGTCGAGGGCCGCGATGCGATCACCCGGACGTTCCGGTTCGCCGACTTCAACGCGGCGTTCGGCTTCATGAGCCGGGTGGCGCTCAAGGCCGAGGCGATGAACCATCATCCCGAATGGTTCAATGTCTGGAACCGGGTCGAGGTGACCCTGTCGACCCACGACGCGGGCGGCCTGACGGCGCTCGACATGGAACTGGCCGCCTTCATGGACAGTGCGGCCGCCTGATTGCGCTTCGTTTGCCTCATGTTGAGCGTGTCGAAACATGAGGTCGGCGGCGGTCCGCATCCTTCGACAGGCTCAGGATGAGGACATTCGACGGGGCGCCTTACCGGAGCTGATCCGCCATCCCGTCGCCTACTGCCGCCCTACCGCGCGGCCATGCGCAGGGCGCCGTCGAGGCGCAGCACGGCACCGTTGATCAGCACGTTCCCACACATATGCATGACCAGGCTCGCATACTCGCTTGCGTGTCCCAGCCGTTTGGGAAACTCGGGCTGCTCGGCCAGGCTCGCGCGCGCCTCGTCGGGCAGGCCCGCCATCATCGGCGTGTCGATCAGGCCGGGCGCGATGGTGTTGACCCGGATGCCGCGGGACGCGAATTCCCGTGCCGCCACGAGGGTCAGGGACACGATCCCGCCCTTGG
>JAQCFD010000179.1 GCA_027618305.1 Pseudomonadota bacterium | reverse complement strand
CGCAGGGTGCAAACACATCGACGTCGGCGGCGTGGACCTCGTGGGTGTCGACGGGCACCGCACCGAATTCGTCGACGGCGCGTGAAATTGCATCGCCGTTGATGTCGGCGACCCGCAGGCGCGCCCCGGCCTTGTGCAGGCGCCCGGCCAGATCGAAGCCCACCGAACCCAGGCCCTGAATGGCCACCTCAACATCGGCGAACCCGTCATTGTGGCCGAGGTTGTGCGCGACGGCCGCGCGAATGCCCTGGAACACGCCATAGCCGGTATAGGGGGACGGATTGCCGCTGGTCGCGCTGGTCCCGGTAACGTGTCTGGTTACCTTGGCCATCTCGTCCATATCCGCGACGGTCATGCCGATATCTTCCGCTGCGATGTACCGCCCGGCGAGGCTATCGACGATGCGACCCATGGCCCGCATCAGGGCCGGGGTCTTGTCTTTCCGGGCATCACCGATGATGACCGACTTGCCGCCCCCGAACGGCAGCCCGGCGAGTGCCGACTTGTAGGTCATGCCGCGCGACAGGCGCAGCGCATCCTCGAGCGCGGCCGCCTCGTCGCGATAGGGCCACATGCGGCAGCCCCCGACGCCCGGGCCCAGATTGGTGTTGTGGATCGCGATGATCGCCCGCAGACCCGTCTTGCGGTCGAACCCGAACAGGACATTCTCGTGCGCGTCAAAGGCGGGTGCGTCGCGGACGGTCATGCATTCCTCCACGGGGACGGCTTACTTAATGGCCATTAAACATGCCTGTGAATTTTGCATTTGGCCCGTTAAACTTCAATGCACATCAAATGCTTGTGACCAGATTGAAAGAAGGCGGACAGTATTGCTGCGCGCGGTTGTCAGAATGTGATGCCTTGTCCGCGCGCGTTATAATAATATTTCAATGCCCCTCGCATCGATTCGATCCGGGATCAGATGGGTCCAACGGCGGCAGCAAAGGCGACGCGAATGCCCGAGTCCAAGCAGCGTGCGAAAGTCGAACCGGAGAAGTGGGAACAGCCCAACGGTGAAGCCGTGAGCTGTGAAGAGTCGATTCTTGTGCTCCGCGAGAATCTCGTCGAGATCCAGGACGTGTGCCAGGAAGCGCTGGAGGATGCGGTTCTGATGGACGTGTCCGAGGCGCAGTTCCGAAGCGTGCTGCATGCCCTCGTCGACGAGCTGGCAAATCCCTACAAGAAGGGCTGAGCCTTAGCCCAGTTTGCCGGCATGGGCCGCTTCGAACAGTTCGCGGAACCCGGCGACGTCCAGCGTGACGGGGTTGGCGAGCGCCGTTGGATCCTGGGCCGCCATCTCCGCGAGTTCGTCAAAGCGTGACGGTTCGACGCCCAGTTCTGCCAGTGTGTGCGGCATGTCGAACTTTGAGCGCAGTTCCAACGTCCAGTTCATGAAGGCATCGATCCCGGCCGCCGCGCCGTCCGCCGAGTGCGTGAGGCCGAGATAGGCGGCCACCCGTGCGAGCTTCGCCTCGATGGCGTCCCGATTCCGGGCGAGGACATAGGGCATCACGACAGCGTTGGTCAGCCCGTGATGGGTATCGTAGAGCGCCCCGATCGGGTGGCTCATCGCGTGGATCGCACCGAGGCCCTTCTGGAAGGCGGTCGACCCCATGGCTGCGGCGGCGAGCATATTTGCGCGTGCCACGATGTTCGTGCCGTCCGCCACCGCCGTCGTCAGGTTCTCATGGACCAGACGCATACCTTCGAGCGCGACGCCATCGCACAACGGATTGTCGAAGGGCGAGCAGTAGGCCTCAAGGCAGTGGGCCAGCGCGTCCATGCCGGTCGCCGCTGTGATGTGTGGTGGCAGGCCCAGCGTCAGTTCCGGGTCGGCGATCACGATACCGGGCATCATGCCCGGATGGGTGATGATTACCTTGCGATGGGTGGCCTCGTTCAGCACGACCGTAGAGCGGCCCGTTTCAGACCCGGTACCGGCGGTCGTGGGGACGGCCACGATGGGCAGGGGCAGCGCGGCGCGTTGCCAGTCCTTGCGGCCTTCCTCGAAATCCCACAGGTCGACGTCCCCATCGGGTTGTGCGCCTGCCAGTGCGATGGTTTTGCCGGCATCGAGCGACGATCCGCCGCCGAAGGCGATCACGCCGTCGCAGCCAGCTGCGTGCAGCGCGTCGACGCCGTCCCGGATATTCGCGCTCACCGGGTTGGCTTTGATGTCCGAGAACAATGTCGGCGTGACGCCCTCGGCCGCCGCGGTTGCCAGCGCGTTCTGCACCATGTCGAGACCGGCCAGGCCGGGGTCGGTGACAAAAAGCGGCTTGCTGATACCCAGCGTCTTGCAGGCGCGCGCGAGCATCGAAATCTTTCCCGCACCGAACCAGATCGTGGTCGGGAAGCTCCAGGTGCCACGCAGGGCGGCAGGTTTTGTCGTCATGTGGCTTATCCGTTTGCGAGCGCGCGCCAAATCTTCTCGGGCGTCGCGGGCATATCGAAATCGACCGTCCGGCCCCGTGTGGCGAGGGCGTCGGCGATGGCATTCATCACGGCAGGAATCGCGCCGACCATTCCGGCTTCGCCGATTCCCTTGACGCCGAGAGGATTGGCGGGCGACGGGACCGGGTGGAAGTCGGTGACCAAATCCGGAATATCGCGGGCGCGGGGCAGGGGGTAATCCATGAACGACCCCGTCAGCAATTGCCCGGCGCGGTCATAGGCGCTGTTCTCCATCAGTGCCTGGCCGATGCCCTGAACGACGCCGCCATGGACCTGACCATGGACGATCATCGGATTGACGACGGTACCCACATCGTCGATTGCGACATAGCTCTCCACGCTGATTTTGCCTGTCTCCGGGTCGATCTCAATCTCGCAGATGTGACAGCCATTGGGGAAATACTGATCGGCCGCGCGAAATTCCTCCTCGCTGTCGAGGCTGTCGGGCACGCCCGGCGGGAGGTCATTCGGCGCAGCACGGAGCGTCCGCACCTTTTCGGCGATTTCGAGCAGACCGATCTGCCGGTCCGTACCCGCGACACGGAAACCGCCGTCGACCAACTCGAGATCGGCGGCTGCCGCTTCAAGCAGATGGGCGGCGAGTGCCCGGCCTTTTTCGATCACGGCATCGCAAGTGTTCGCGATGGCGGAGCCGGTCATGATCATTGAGCGTGATCCGATGGTTGCTAGGCCGATGGGGACATCGTCGCTGTCGCCCTGATGCAGGGTGATCACATCGAACGGGAGGCCGAGACGGTCGGCCACGACCTGGACGAAGCTGGTCTCGTGCCCCTGTCCCTGGCTTTGGCTCGCCACCACGAGATCGAGGCTGTTTTGTGCGTTGAACCTGAGGATGGCCCCTTCGAATGGCACCGCACCGACGCATTCCATGCAACTCGCCAGACCGCGTCCGCGAATCTTGCCCGTGGCTTCGCTGGCCGCGCGGCGCGCGGGATAGCCCGCCCAGTCCGCGGTCTCGACCGCCTTGTCGAGGACAGCCTCGAACTCGCCGGAATCATACGTTCTCCCGGCAGGCGTTTCATAAGGCATCGCCGACGGCGGGATGTAGTTGCGCCGGCGCAGCTCAAGTGGATCGCGGCCGGTTTCGCGGGCGGCCTCGTCGATCAGCCGCTCGACGATCAGGGCCGCCTGTTCGCGACCCGCACCACGATAGGGGCCGACGGAGCCGGTGTTGGTGAAGACCAGACGCACCGTCGTGTCGACGATCGGCGTGCGGTACACGAGGGGCAGCCCGTTCGTCATGTTGCGGACCGAAATGAACGGGCCGTGGCCGGCATAGTAGGCGCCCATCGCGTCGTCCACGATGACCCGGATGGCCAGGAAATTGCCGTCCTCGTCGAGCGCCAGGGCGGCGTCGATATTGGCGTCGCGCGCCTGATTGTCGGACAGGAAATGCTCGCTGCGGCTGCCGGTCCATTTGACGGGCCGGCCGAGGGCTCTGGCGGCGAACAGGATGGCGACGTCCTCGGGATAGGGCTGTTCCTTGACGCCGAACCCGCCGCCGACATCATGTGTGCGGACACGCAATTTTTCGCCGGGGATACGGAAGATCTGCTCGCACAGGACCTCGTGCATGTAGTGCACACCCTGGCTGGAGCAGGTGAGGGTGTAGCGCTCGTCCTTGAGGTCATACTCGGCGAGGCTCGTGCGCACCTCCATGGGGTTGACCACCACCCGGTTGTTGCGCAGCTGCAGCCGGGTCACATGGGCCGCCTCCGCGAATGCGCGGTCGGCCGCCTCCCGGTCACCATGGGTCCATTCCTGACACACGTTGCCGGGCGCGGCGGGCCATATCACCGGCGCGCCGGGTGCGGTCGCGTCGCTGATTTCGATAGCGGCTGGAAGCGCCTCGATATCCCTCTCGACCAGACCGGCCGCGTCGTCGGCCTGCGCGCGAGTCTCGGCGATCACCACCGCAACCGGCTCCCCGACATGGCGAACAAATGTATCGGCGAGACCCGGGCGGGGGGTGGGGGTCGGGACGAAGCCCGGCAACAACGCGCGCGGGACCTGGCCCCCGAGGCCGGCGGCGGCCAGATCGGCACCGGTGAAGACACCGATGACGCCCGGAGCATTTGCCGCGGTGTCCGTCGCGATCGCGCGGATTTTTCCGTGGGGAATGTCCGAACGTAAGAAACTGGCGAAGGCCTGGTGCGCCGCGTTCACGTCGTCGGCGTAGGTGCCCCGTCCGGTGAGGAAACGCGTGTCCTCGCGGCGCCGGACCGGCTGTGAGATTCCGAATTTTTCGACCATCATCCATCCCCCTTTCTACGGATGTTACACCAGTGGGACGGGATGTCAGATCAGTTCGAAATAACGTTCCATCTCGGCCACACTGATTGTCGGGTCCATGGGGAGTTGGCGGGCCTCCCAATCGCGCGACGCGGCGAAATGATCAACGAAGGCGTCGCCGAACCATTCACGTGCCATGGCGGATTCCTCGAAGCGCTTTCCCGCATCCACGAGGTTTGTCGGCAGCCGAAGATGTTTGGGGTATTCCGCGTCATAGGCGTTGCCGGTCTGCGGCGCGGAGGGCGCGATCCGGTGTTCGATGCCGTGCAGGCCCGACGCAATGGCCGCCGCAGCGACCAGATAAGGGTTCGCATCTGCGCCCGGCACCCGGTACTCGATCCGGTGAGATTTCGGCGAGCCGGGGAGGGCCCGGATGGCGCAGGTTCGGTTGTCGATGCCCCATGTCGCATCCGTGGGTGCCCAGAGTCCGGGGACCAAACGGCGGTATGAGTTCACCGTGGGCGCGACCATGGCCGTCAGCTCTGCCATGTGGGCCTGCTGGCCGCCGATAAAATGCCGCATCGTATCGCTGATGGCATGGTCGGCCGTTGGATCGTGGAACGGGTTCTCACCATTGTCGCCAGTGGTCAGGGACAGGTGCAGATGGCCCGATTGCCCGGCTTCGTCCAGGCTCCATTTCGCCATGAAGGTGGCGATCAGTTCGCGGTTCTGGATGAGCGCCTTCGTATAGGTCTTGAACAGGCTGGCCTTGTCGGCGGCCGCCAGCGCATTGTCTTGCCGGATGGCGGCTTCCATGATTCCGGCTCCCAGCTCCTCGTGAATGCCTTCGAGCCCGATTCCCATCGCGGCCATGCTTGAAAAGATATCCGTATAGAGCGGGCTTAGCGTGGATTGGCGCAGCATGGAGTAGCCGGTATTGCCCGACCCCATGGAGACCATATCCCGGTGTTGCTTGGCCGCCGCGCTGGCGCGGGTTTCCACGAAAACAGAGAATTCATACTCGAATCCCGCGGTGACCTCGAAGCCCATCGTCGACGCTTTTTCGAGGACCCGGCTGAGCACGCCGCGCGGGCAGATCTCGGACGCGGCGTCGGTGAACGCGCACAGGAACATCCAGCACCCGTCCTCGAAAGGAATCTGGCGCCCGGACTCGGGTATGATGCGTACCGGCGCGTCGGGGAACCCGGTGTGCCAGCCCGTGTAGCGACTGTTGTCATAGAGCTGATCGTTGATGTCCCAGCCAAGGACCACGTTGCAAAATCCGAACCCGGCATCCAGCGCGTCGAGAAATTTCTCCCGGTGCATGTATTTGCCGCGCAGCAGGCCGTCCATGTCGGTGAGCCCGACCTTCACGAAGTCATGAGGGCTCTGGCGCACCCGCGTGGCTGCGTCTTCAATGCCCTTGATCGGCGCTGGCGTGCTCATGGCTGCTCTTCCGTGACGTGGCCGAATTCATCGCGCCGGGATACTAAGGCGCGGCGCGCGGGCCGCCAACGCTCTCGCCGTCAATACTCTCGGTGAGTTGAATTACCCCGAGCCGGGTTTTTGTGCCAGATTGCCTGAACCACGGCATTGAAAACGGATCCGCGCCATGAGTATCGAAGCCATTGTCATTCTGGCGGCCATCGCCATTTGCGTTGTCCTCGGCACCTGGTCGGCGCTCGTCACCAAGGATTCGTGGGACAAGAAACCTACCGAAGGCGAGGATGGTTTCGATTACCACAAGGCGACGCTGGGTATTCACCAGCCGCCGGGTAAAGAGGAATGGGAAAAAGACCTCGACGCCTTGCGGATGGATCAGAAGCACCGCCTCTGCTAGCGGACCTGCGCTGACGGGCGCAGCCCTGATGGCTCCCCACCGATCTCAATCCCAGTCTTCGGCGTAGGCGAAGTTCCGCGCCGCATAGTCCGCGTGAAACTCTCCGAATGTGACCGGCGGGTATTTCTCCGGATTGTCTGCATCCGTACAGGTCGGCACGCACTCCATCAGCGCATCCACATTGGGATAGAGGAAGAAGATATTCGAGTGGCGGTCGGTGTCGGGGGCCGCGCGGACCCGATGGGGCGTGGCCTGGTAGACATCGTTGGACCATCGGCACAGGGTGTTGCCGGTGTTGAACAACAAACCTTCCGGGACCACCGGTTGCGCGATCCATTCA
>JAQCFD010000178.1 GCA_027618305.1 Pseudomonadota bacterium | reverse complement strand
CCCGCCTCGCGCGCGGCCGCGAGTTTCTCCTCGTCGACATCGACGACGATTTTCTCGTTGGGGATGTAGTCCGCGGCAATACCCACGCCCGTCAGGCCGACGCCGCCGGCGCCGATAATCACCAGCTTGTCGTCCGGTGCGATGTCCCGGGCCTTGCGGATGGCGCTGTAGGACGTGATCCCGGCGCAGGCCAGGGTGCAGGCGTAATGAGGATCGACCCCCTCGATATCCACGAGGTACTTCCCATCGGGGATGATCACATGATCGGCATAGCCACCGGGGCGGCGCACGCCGAGGGGGGCGGTGTTGGCGCAATCGTTCTCACGGCCTTCGTTGCACCGCGCACAGTCGCCGCAGCCGAGCCACGGAAAAATCAGATAGGTCTTGCCGACCTGCACGTCGTTTCCCGCATCGGGGCCGAGGGCGACCACCTCGCCGACGGGCTCATGGCCCATGGTGAAGGGCAGCTCGATGTTGCGATCTTCGAGGGTCATCTTGGTGCCGTCGCCCATGTCGTAGTAGCCGTGCCAGAAATGCAGGTCTGAATGACACACGCCGCAGGCCGTGATTTTCAGCAGAACTTCGCTGCCCTGGGGCGCGGGGGTCTCGCTCTCGACCAGTTCGAGGGGTTCGTTGGCGGCGACGAGCTGATAGCTTTTCATGAAACGTCTCTTTTCTGTGTTCTGTGCGGCTTAGGCGAATGTAATGGATACCGAGCCCAGGCCCGGAATGGAATGATCGATGCGGTCACCCTGTGAGACCCATTGGGTCGCAATGACCGAACCGAGAGTGACGAATTCTCCGGCCTTCAGGTGGCGGCCGCGTTCGGCCAGACGATTGGCCAGCCAGGCGAGGGCTTCGAGCGGGTGCCCCATGATCAGGGACCCGTGGCCGGTGCCGAGCAATTCGCCGTTGAGCAGGATGGTCCCCTCGGCCTCGGCCAAGTCGATCCCGTGCCAGTCCGTGACAGGGTCACCGAGGACGACGGCGGCATTGAAGAAATTATCGGCAGCCATGGTGGGCGTGTCGAGCTCCCGGTAGTCGCGATAGCGAGCTTCCACGAGCTCGATGGAGATCATTACCGCGTCCACAGCGTCGCGCACGCTGTCTCTTGTGTAGGCCCCGCCCTCTGCGGGCATGTCCGCGGCGAGGGTGACGGCGATTTCCGTCTCAACGCCCGGGTTTACATAATCCGCGAAGACGAGGTCCGCATGATTGTGGTGTACGGTCGAATCGAAGACCTCGCCGTAGGACGGCTCGTGGATGTTCATATAGGCCTGCATCACAGGCGTGGTGCAGCCAATTTTGTAGCCGACCAGTTTGCCGAGCCCGCGTTCGGCCAGAATTTCGTTGTGGCGTTCCTGCACAGCATAGGCGTCGTTCAGGTCCTGCGGTCGAAGTTCAGCCGGGAGTGTGTCGAGTTTCGTGCGGTTCAGCCTGTTTTCGGCGATGGCCGTGGCGGCCTGGTCGATCACGGCAGCGTCCATGATTGTTAACTCCCGGAGGTGAATGCGCGTTGGAGGGCATCTATGGACAGCGTGAGTGCCTCGCCGGAGGCATCGATCAGTTTGCCATAATGCCAGTAGCCGTGGATCATCCCGGCCATGCAGCTGTACTCGACGGGCACGCCCGAGTCGGCAAGCCGCTCGCCATAGCGTTTGCCGTCGTCGCGCAAGGGATCGAACTCCGCTGTCACGATCTGCGTAAACGGAAGTCCGGCCAGATCGTCTGCTTTGCACGGCGACAGCATGATGTCGTCGGTCGCCGTGATGCCCGGCGCGTAGCAGTCGTAATACCAGGCCATCTGGTCGCGGGTCAGGAAGTAGTCCTCGTCGAGGAACGCGTAGGACGGCAGGTCCTGTTCGAAAAACATGTCGGTGACGGGATAGACGAGAATTTGGGCGCACAATGCGGGGGCTCCGGCGTCACGGGCGCGCAGAGCCAGGCCCGCGGCCAGGTTTCCGCCTGCGCTTTCGCCGCCCACGGCTATGCGCGCCGGATCGCCGCCAAGCGTTTCTGCATTCTCATACACCCATTGCAGCGCCGCCCAACAATCGTCGGGCGCGGCCGGATAAGGGTGCTCGGGGGCGAGCCGGTAATCCACGGACACGACGATGCAGAGGGTGTCCCGGCAGATCAGTCGGCACTGCGGATCGCGGCTTTCGATGCTGCCGATGACGAAACCGCCGCCATGGATGAACAGAAAGACGGGTAAAGGCCCGGATTTTGCCGCGGGCGAGTAAATCCGCACCCGGATATCGCCGTCGGCGCCGGGGATTTGCCGGTCCTCCACATTGCCAACCGGTGCCGGATCGAAGTTTCGCGGGACGATGAAGCGATCATAGGCCGCGCGCGCGTCGTCAGGCGGCATGTCCTTGAGCGGTGTCGGCGCCTGGTTGAGCAGGTCGAGCACGGCTTGCGCTTGCGGATGCAGCGTCATTTTCCATCCCTGGTGTGCCGAATTCGACGGTCGGCTTCGTTGAACCGAAGCATCCGATGCGGTCCCATGGCCGTCAACCGGATTCGGGCCGATTTCTCGTCTTATTGGGGCCGGAACCCCTATGAACATGGCCGCCGGAATGCTTCAATCCGGGCTGGTTTGGGTGAGAGGGACAGTTGATGCGTTTTGCGTGCGATACCGGGGGGACATTCACCGATCTGATCGTCGAGGACGATGACGGCGCGCTATCCATGTACAAGGCCTCGACGACCCCGTCTGACCCGGTGCAGGGCGTGCTCGACGCGTTGACGCTCGCCGCAGGTGATCGGAATATCCCGCTTGGCGATCTGCTGGCTCGTGGTGAGATGCTCATCCATGGCACGACACACGCGATCAACGCGATCATCACCGGGAACACGGCACGGACGGCGTTCCTGACGACGGCGGGGCACCCCGACATACTGGTCTTGCGCGAAGGCGGGCGTATCGAGCCCTTCAACTTTGTGGCGCCCTACCCCGAGCCCTATATCCCGCGTGCGCTGACATTCGAGGTGCCGGAGCGGGTGAACAGCGCCGGCGCGGCTTACACGCCGCTCGATGAGGCCGCAACAGTGGAGATTATCGCCAAACTCAATGCCGCAGATGTCGAGGCAGTCGCCGTCTGTTTCCTGTGGTCGATCTCCAACCCGGCACACGAACTGCGCGTTGGCGAATTGCTTGAAGAGCATTTACCGGGCACTCCTTACACGCTGTCCCATCAGATCAACCCGGCCCTGCGCGAGTATCGCCGGGCGTCGGCTACGGCCATCGATGCGTCTCTCAAGCCGCTCATGGGCAAGTATCTCGGCGGGCTGACCGAGCGCCTCACGGCGGCCGGGTTCACCGGGCGGACGCTGGTTTTGACATCCCAGGGCGGCATGCTCGATGCGAGCGATCTCGCCCGAAAACCCATCCACGCGATCAATTCAGGGCCCTCCATGGCGCCGATCGCGGGCCGGAATTATGCGGACATCGACTGCGCGTCCCCGAACGTCATCATCGCCGACACGGGCGGGACCACTTATGACGTCAGCCTGGTGCGGGACGGTCGCATTCCGTTGACCAAGGAAACCTGGATCGGGCAGCCCTTCCGCGGGCACATGACCGGGTTTCCGTCGATCGACATCAAGAGTGTCGGTGCGGGTGGTGGTTCCATTGCCTGGGTCGATGCGGGCGGGTTGCTGCATGTCGGGCCGCAGAGCGCGGGTGCTGTGCCGGGGCCGGTCTGTTACGGGGCGGGTGGCACGAAACCCACGGTAACCGATGCCTGCGTCACGCTGGGCTATCTCGACCCGGGCTATTTCCTGGGCGGCACCATGGATCTGGACGCGGCGGGTGCGCGCAAGGCGGTTGAAGACCATGTGGCCACGCCGCTCGGTCTCTCGGTCGAGGAAGCGGCGGCATCCATCCTCAGTGTTGCGACCGAGAACATGGTTCAGGCGATTTCGGACATCACCGTGGACCAGGGGATCGACCCGGCGGATGCGGTCCTCATCGGCGGCGGTGGCGCGGCCGGGCTGAACTCCATCTATATCGCGCGTCGGCTGGGCTGTCCCACGCTGCTGATCCCGGAAACCGGCGCGGGTCTGAGCGCCGCGGGGGCGCTGATGACTGACCTCACGAACGAATATCGCGCGACCTTCTTCACCACCTCGGATGCCTTCGACCGAGACGGGGTCAACCGCACCCTCGATGGGCTGCGCGCCGAGGCACAAACCTTTATCGACGGGCCCGGTTCGAACGCGGTGTCGTCGCAAATCGAGTTCGCGGTCGAGGCGCGCTACGCCTCTCAAGTCTGGGAGATCGAGGTGCCGCTTTCGATCGACCGGTTCAGCCATGACGAACAACTCGGCACATTGAACGAGGCGTTCCACGCGATGCACGAGCGGATCTTCGCGATCCGCGATCCGGGCTCGGTCATCGAATATGTCGGCTGGACCGTGACCGCGCGCTGCGGCCTGCGCGATGGCGGTCCCGGCCGGCTGGTTGCCGGGAAGGGACACAAGGTCTCGGGCACCCGGAAGGTGTATTTTGCGGGTGAAGGTTCGGTGGATGCGGTCGTGCATGACTTTGAAACCATGGCCATGGGGCAGCCGTTTCAGGGGCCGGCGATCATCGAATCGCCCTTCACGACGGTTATCGCCGACGGTGCCACGAGCTTTGAACGCACCGCGTCGGGCAGCCTCCTGATGCGGCCATAGGGATAAGCGCAATGACAGACAAGCAACTCGACGGCGCACAACTCGCCATTCTGGCCAACCGGTTCGAGGGTATTTCCTCGAAGATGGGCAACACCCTGCTGCGCACCGGGCGGTCCGGGGTGCTCAACCGGGCCAAGGACTTTTCCTGCTGCATCCTGACCGCGGATTGCGACCTGCTGGCCGTGGCCGAGAGCCTGCCGATTCACGTGCTGTCGGGCCCGGATATCATGGCGCGTTCGATGAAGGAGTTTCATCCGGTGCTGAAAAAGGGCGATGCGTTCCTGCACAACTCGCCCTATCACGGCTGCTCACATCCCGCCGACCACACGATCATCATGCCGGTGATCGACGATGACGGGGTCCACCATTTCACGGTGCTGGCCAAGGCCCATCAGGCCGATATCGGTAACTCCATTCCCACGACCTATCACGGCACCGCGCGCGACGTTTACGAGGAAGGCGCGTTGATCTTCCCAGCGGTCCAGGTGCTCAAAAACTACGAGACCATCGAGGACATTGTGCGGATGTGCCAGCTGCGTATCCGGGTGCCGGAGCAGTGGCATGGCGATTTCCTGGCGATGCTCGGTTCGGCCCTGATCGGCGAGCGTGAGCTTCTGGCCTTGGGCAAGGAAGTCGGCTGGGACACGCTGCATGCCTTTACCGGCCAGTGGTTCGAGTATTCCGAAAAACGCATGGCCGACGCCATCGGCGATATCCCGAAGGGGCAGGCCTCGGCCCAGTCGACCCATGACGCCATACCGGGGACGCCGGTTGAAGGCATCACCGTCACGTCGAATGTCACGGTTGACCCCGACGCCGGGCGGATCACGGTCGATCTGCGCGACAATGCGGACCAGATGAACTGCGGTCTCAATGTTTCGGAATCCTGCACCCGGACGGCGGCCTATATCGGCGTGTTCAACTCCATCGATCACACGGTCCCGAAAAATGCCGGATCGCTGCGGCGGATCGAGCTTCATCTCAAGGACGCCGGTGTGGTCGGCATTCCGCGCCATCCCATCAGTTGCTCGGCATCCACAACCAACCTGGCCGATCGTATCGTTTCGGCGACGCAGCGCGCGATGGCGGAAATGGGTGACGGGTTCGGCATGGGCGAGGTGGGGTGTTTCTGTCCGCCCTCGACGGCCGTGGTCTCCGGCACCGACCCGCGCAACGGCAAGCCCTATGTGAACCAGCTGTTTCTCGGGCATACCGCTGGCGCCGGGGCACCTCACCAGGATGCCTGGCTGACCATGCTCCATGTCGGGAATGGCGGGATGTGTTTCATCGATTCCGTCGAACTCGACGAGGTCTACACGCCCATCCACGTCCACACCCGTCGCCTGATCCCCGACAGCGAGGGGGCCGGACGCCATCGCGGTGCACCCGGGATCGAGGTCGAGTACGGCCCCGTGAACTGCCGCATGGAAGCGGGTTTCGTGCATGACGGCAATATCCACGTGCCCCAGGGTGCGCGCGCCGGGTTGCCCGCCGCGCGGTCGAACCAGTTCAGGTCGACCCGGAACAAGGAGCTGGAGCCGCTCGATCAATGTTCGATCGTCTGGATCGAGGACGGGGAGACTCTGGTCTCGATTGCCCAGGGCGGGGGCGGGTATGGTGATCCCATGACCCGCGATCCCGAACGGGTGCTGCACGACGTACGCGAGGGAATCGTCAGTCGGGCGCGGGCAGAAGAGGTTTACGGCGTGGTCATTGCCGACGATATGTCGGTGGATAGCGCGCGAACAACGGAACTAAGATTGGCATAACGCCCGGTCTGGACATTCAGAAAAAAAGGAGAATTTTCATGCGGTTAAAAGACAAGGTAGCCATCGTCACGGGCGGTTCGGTCGGTATCGGTGCGGCAATTGCCAAGCGTTACGCGGCAGAGGGCGCGACCGTCGCGACGGTCTACAAGAGCAACGATGAGGGCGCGGCCGCGATCATAAAGGAAATCACCGATTCCGGCGGCAAGGGCAAGGCCTTCAAGTCAGATGTGTCCGATGTCGCGAAAATCGAGCAACTCGTCAAGGACGTGATCGCCGAGTTCGGGCGGGTCGACATCCTCGTCAACAATGCCGGTGTGTTCCGGACGGTGCCCGTGATGGAGACGACCGAGGAAATCTGGGACGAACAGCTCGATCTCAACCTCAAGGGCTACTTCTTCATGGTGAAGAACCTCGTGCCGCATTTCCGCGAGAATGGCG
>JAQCFD010000177.1 GCA_027618305.1 Pseudomonadota bacterium | reverse complement strand
GGGCGGCGACGCGCGCCGACCAGCCAGTAGCCGCCATCGGCCGCCGGGCCGAACACAAAATCATGGGTGCCGAGCGCCGCGAAGCCATCGGCGATGTGGCCCCGGGTGATGTCGGGAATGTCCGTCCCGACGATCAGTACCGGGCCGGGCGGGAGCGTCATCATGGGGCGGGCCATGCGTACCCCCAGATCGCCGCGCCCCTGGGGAATCACCTGCATGCCCGGAACGGCCGGCCACAAGCCGGGCCGCGTGGCGTCCGTATCCGGCGTCACGGCCAGCCAGGTCCGCCAGCGCGGGTCGGCGCCCAGCCGCCGGGTCACGTCGTGGAGGGTCCGGCGATAAAAGGCGAGCGCGGGGCCATCGCCGATGTCGGCGGCCAACCGCCGCTTGACCGCGCCACGCCGCGGCGTGCGGGCGAATATGACGAGATGGCCCCTCATCGGTAGAGCCGCGCAATCATTCGCGACGGGACGCCGAGCAGGTAAAGGAACAGGCAGAACAGGTTGCGCGTCGGGCGCCGCCAGTAGCCGTCCCGCTGATACCGCCGCGCGGATGTCACCGCCGCGGTCTCGAGGCCGACCAGCCGGCTGCGACCGAACCGCCGGGCGAGATACACGTCTTCCATCAGGGGCTGGTCGGGATAGCCGCCGAACGCCGTGTAGAGATCGCGCGCGAGCGCCAGCCCCTGATCCCCATAGGGCAGGCCCAGCACCCGGCAGCGCCATGCCACCAGCCGCTCGATCCGGCGCGCACCGGGGGCCTCATCGTCAAGCCTGAACCTGAAATACGCCGCGCGATCACGCCCCGAGGCCATGAACGCCGCCAGTTCATCCGCCCATCCCGCCGCAAGGACGGTGTCGGCATGGAGGAACAGCAGCCAGTCGCCCCGCACGGCATCCGCACCAGCCGCGAGCTGGGTGCCGCGCCCCTTCGCGGATGCGATCACACGCGCACCATATGTTTCGGCGACAGCGACCGTGTCGTCCGTCGAGCCGCCATCGACGACCAGGATATCCAATTCAAAAACAGCCCGGCCTTCTGCCAAGCCTTCAAGAGCGCGCGCGAGGCCCGGCCCCGCGTTCAGCGCGGGGATGACAATGCCGAGGCACCGCTCAGCCGGCACGGGCTTCGCGCCATTGCAGGGTACGCAGCCCCCCCAGCGCGACGATGGCGAGGACCATGGTCACGCCACCAAAGTACATGGCCGTCGCCGGGTCACCGGTCTGGGTGACGATCCAGCCCGCGAAGGCCGGGCCGACGAACAGGCCGGCATGGTTCCAGGTGTGGTACAGGCCGGTGCCCGTGTTGCGATGCTCGGCCCGGACCGTCTCGACAGTCAGCGCCATCACATTGCCGGTCGGGATGCCGATGAATATTGCTGCGAGGATGAAGAGCGGCAGGGGCGCATCGACGACCGGTGCGAGGGCGACCATCAGCGCCCCGAGCGCGAAGCAGGACACCATGACCAGGTTGGGGCGGGCGAGTTTCTGGGACAGCCACCCGCCCAGCGGAATCGCGAACATGTAGACGAAGGTGGCGTTGGCGAGCAGCAGACCGGCCGCCGCGACATCCATGCCGCGCAACACCAGCATCGCCGGTCCGAAGGACAGCACCATCAGATAACCGGCGTTGTAGAGCACCCAGACCACGCCCGCGAGGGAGACCTTGGCCGCCTCCATCCGGGTAATGGCGAGGCGTTGTACGGGCCGCGCGACAATCGGCGCCGCCGGCCGGTACAGGATGGCGACCAGCAGCATGCCGACGAAGGAACCGATCCCCGCCGTAAGGAACACCGCCTGCCAGCCCCAGGCTTCGGCCATGGCGCCCTGGGTGTAGAGGCCGAGGGCGATGCCCACGGGCCAGCTGTTCATCAGGACGGCCATGGCGGTGACCACCTCCTTGCCCTCGAACAGGTCGCCGACGATCTTCACCATGACGACCGTGATCACCACGCCGCCGGTCCCCGCGATAATCCGGCCGACGCTGATCAGGGCGAAGCCGTCACCGAGCCACATGACGAAGCCGCCGAGTGCCATCATCGCGAGGCCGAACAGGCACATCCGGCGCTCGCCGAAGTACTGGGCGAGGAAGCCGGAAGGCAGGGCCGTCAGGACGCCGAGCAGGCTGAAGAAGCCAATGAGGGTGCCGATCTCGGTGAAGTCGATACCGAGATCCTCAACCAGCAGCGGCGAGACCGAGGCGACCGACTGGAAGTGATAGCCGAGCGCCGAGCGCGCAAGGAACAGCGCGCCGAGGACGACCCACCGGTTGGCGGTCATGACGTTGCGGTCCCAATCCAGATCATGCTTCGAGACGCGCGCAATGCGCGCTCCTCAGCACGAGGGATATCCAGACAACGCCTCATCCTGAGGAGCCCGCCGGAATCGGCGGGCGTCTCGAAGGAGAAGCGGGATTCGGTCACGCACATCGACACACTCGGCATGAGGCCTCTTTTACGACCATTTATCGTCATGCCCGGACTTGATCCGGGCGTCTACTGTTCGGTGCCGAGATGGCCGGGTCAAGCCCGGCCATGACGCCTAACTTTGTCGGCGCATCCTGTGGAGCCCACCGTCACCGGTGGGTGCCTTGGCGTCTCCTACTCCGCCGCCGCCTTGATCACGCCGGCGGCGTCGAGGATGCGACGCCCGGATTCGGTCAGCTTGCCCAGGGTCTCGCGCAGGGCGGCTTCGGGATAGACCAGCTTGCCGCCGCGCTTCTTCACCGTGCCGTTGACGAAGACCGTGTCCACGTTGAACGGCGTGGCCATGAAGACCAGCGTCTGGATCGGGTCATGCACCGGACAGGTGTTGAGGTCGTCGCCGCGGGTCAGGATCACATCGGCCTGCTTGCCCGGCGTGAGCGAGCCGATCTTGTCGTCCATGCCCAGCGCGCGGGCGTTGCCGATGGTCGCCCATTCGAGCGCGACGCGGGTCTTCAGATGCTCGGGCATGGTCTTGGTCGGGCGCGGCCGCGCATCGGTGTACATGCCGCGCTCCAGCTGCAAAGAGAAACGCACGACCGAAAACATGTCGCCGGAAATGTTGGATTCCAGATCGACGCCGAAGGACGGCGTGCCGCCGGCCGCGATGACGCGCCCGGTGGCCGGGTTGCCATGGCCGAAATTGCACTCGCATTCCGGCGCGACCGTAATCGAGCCGCCCCGGTCGATGATCAGCTTGATCTCGTCATCGGTCAGGTTGGTGGCGTGGACGAAGTCCGCCTCGGGACCAAGCAGCCCCAGCTCGTCGAGGCGCACAATCGCATTGTCGGCAAACAGGGGGATGCCCTGAGCGCCCGTGTGGTTGGACCAGCGCAGGCCCATATCCTTGGCCAGACGCACGTCATGCTCGATGCAGTCCCAGACCGAGAAGCCCGGCCCCTGGATGCACATGGCCATGGTGATCAGCCCGTCGTCGGATGCGAGCCGGCCCTTGCGCAGCCGCTCGACCCGTTCGCGCGAATGGGGCACCTCGGAAAAGGGCGGCTCGCCCGGCTTCGGCGCCAGCTTGGTCTGGCCGTGCCCATAGATGGCGCGGATACCCGCCTCTTCCAGGCTGTCGATCGCCGCATCCGAATGGTCCGTCGTGGCGTTGCAATGATGCCAGTCGAACAGGGTCGTGGTGCCCGAGTTGAGCTGGTTCAGCGCGCCGCAGAGGTTGGCCAGCCGGATGTCGTCGGGGGTGAAATGGGCCACCGCCGTTGCATGCATCAGCTGGGAGTATTCGAACATCGTCCAGTCGGCGACCACGCCGCGCACTCCGGTCTGCCAGGTGTGCTCATGCATGTTGATCATGCCCGGGCTGACGATCATGTTCGACGCGTCGATCACCTCTGTGTCCGAGGCATCGCCCGCATCGATGTTGCGGCCCACCTCAACGATCCGGTCGTCCTCGAGCAGCACATCGCCGCCGCGAATGTCCCCGATCGCCTCGTCCATCGACACGACCCAGCCGCCCTTTATCAATGTGCGTGCCATGATTCTCTCTCCCCGAATTCGCATTATTCTTCCGGTCAGAGACTACCGCGCCCGTGCCTCACAGGGAAACGCCCCGCCAATGCTAGTATCGCGCCATGACGAGCCTCTCCATCCAACCAACGGACGGCCCCGTGGGCGCTTTCGTCTCCGGAATCGATCTGGCCGATGCGCCCGACCCGGCGACCGCCGCCGCGCTCCGCACGGCACTCGGCAAGCACGGCGTCTTGTTCTTTCGCGATCAAACCCTCACGCCCGAGGCCCATATTGCGTTTGCGCAAACGCTGGCCCCCATCGTCATCAACCGGTTCTTCACACCCGTGGACGGCTATCCGAACATCGCCGAAGTCCGCAAGGAAGCTGACCAGAAGACCAACATCGGCGGCGCCTGGCACGCCGACCACAGCTACGACCAAATCCCGGCCATGGGCTCGATCCTGGTGGCGAAGGAGCTGCCGCCGGAAGGCGGCGACACCCTTTTCGCGGGCATGTATGCCGCCCATGACAGCCTGCCCGCCGACATCCGCGACCGCATCGCGGGCCTGCGCGCGCTGCATTCCAGCCGCCACGTGTTCGGCGCCGACGCGGACCATCGGAAAGACCCGGACGTCGACACCGGCGACCGCTACCACAACGCGCGCGCCGCCACCCAGGACGTCTGGCACCCCATGGTCATCCGGCACCCCTTGTCTGGCCGGAAATCCCTGTACGTAAACCCTGACTTCACGGTCCAGATCGACGGCCTGCCGCAGGCCGAAAGCGACGCGCTGCTGGCGCTACTCTTCGAACATGCCAAGCGGCCCGAACACATCTACCGCTTCGAATGGGAACCGGGCTCGATCGCGCTCTGGGACAACCGCGCCACCTGGCACATGGCGCTGAACGACTATCACGGCCACCGCCGGCTGATGCACCGCATCACGCTGGCGGGTGTGGGGTTGGAGGGGTAGTCGGTTATGTCGCGTCAAGACATCCTTCGTCGGAGACAGATTGCCGCAAGACTGATCCTGGTCTGGATCGGGTTGATTCTGTTTCTGCTGATCCGGAACGGATGGTTCTGCGTCAGCTGCTTTCTCGTCTTCTTCTTCGGCGTCTGGCTTGCCGGATGGTTTGCGACGAGCGCATTTGAGAAAGACCCCATGGGAAAGGCCGTCTTCGGCGCCTTCTTCCACC
Organism: Pseudomonadota bacterium; assembly: GCA_027618305.1. Classification (GTDB taxonomy): domain Bacteria; phylum Pseudomonadota; class Alphaproteobacteria; order UBA6615; family UBA6615; genus UBA8079. The sequence goes on along the minus strand of JAQCFD010000177.1, from coordinate 1,758 downwards.
TGAATGGCGGCGCGATTTTCGGACTTGCCGGCATCTTCCTCACCGCCGTATTTGCAGGCGCGCTGATCAGCTGGGCCGCGACGGGCCAGGCCATTCTCCCGTTCGACGCCCCGGTTGGCGGGGCGCCGTCCATGCGCGATCTCCTGATCCTGGCGATCAGCGCCGTGTTTGCCGTCGGGTTTACCGGGGCCTCATTGTCGATGGTACGCGAAGGGTTTGCCGGCAAGACCCGGGCCGAGCGGTTTGTCCGCGAGCGCCTGCGGGTCCGGCGCCTGCGATGGTCGCGCAAACTCGGCAACTTCGGCGCGTCGATCGCGGCGTATCTTTTTATCGGCTTCCTGATCCTGAATTTCTCGGACTGGGCGTTCACGCTCCACCCGCTCATCATCGCGGCGGCGGGCACGGCGATCCTGCTGATGGCGGTCCTGAATATACTGACCTGGCTCTGGATTTATTCCGGGCTCTGGTTGCCCACACTGGTGCTGGTCGCACGGCTGGGACATTAGCCCTCCTCCGTCTTCCAGCCGCCCTCGTTGATGTCGAAGATCACCCCGTCGGGGTCCCGGTACTTGATCTCGTAGAACGCGCCGGCGTCCTTCGCCTCGCCCATCAGCCAGTTGCCGCCGGCCGCCTCGATCTCGCCCTGGGCGGCCGCGACGTCGTCGACGATGAAGCCGAAATGATGCACGCCGAACTTGTCCGGGTCGCCGCCCGCGGCCTCTTCGGTCTTGTAGCGGAGCAGTGCCAGATTGACCGTGCCGTCGGTGAGATAGACCGCCGTCGCGCCGGGATGGTCATTCTCGCCCACCCGGGTCATGCCGAGCGCCTTCTCGTAGAAGGCTGCGGCCTTCTGGGGGTCGGGCACGGACAGGGCGAAGTGGCGAAGCTTGGCGGTCATGGCAGTTCCTTTTCAGCAACCCTCGTCCTGAGCCTGTCGAAGGACGACATGCTTCGACAGGCTCAGGACGAGGTTAGCATTCAAACTTATTCGTCATGGCCGGGCTTGTCCCGGCCATCCACGTGGTCGTGCCACGTGGCCCTTCGACGTGGATGCCCGGATCAAGTCCGGGCATGACGGTATCTCTATTTCCTCGTCCTGAGGAGCCGCAACGCGGCGTCTCGAAGGACAAGAAGGCCCCATCCTTCGAGACGGGCCTGCGGCCCTCCTCAGGATGAGGGTTTTCTTGGCTAACTCCGAGGCTTGGCGCCAACCAGCACGAAGGCGATGGCGGCGTTCTTGTCCGACCGGTTCGACCAGGCATGGTTGGTGCCGCGCTGGACCAGCACGTCGCCGGCCTTGAGCAGGGTCTCGCCCTCCTCCATCACGGCCCACATTTCGCCCTCCAGCACGATGGCGAAGTCGGTCGTCTGGGTCTCGTGCATGCCCGGCGTGTGGGCATCGTCGTCATGGGCATCGCCGCTGCCCATCTCGGCGAAGGCCGCACCGACGTCGGCGTCCTTCCAGACCTCGTCGGGCGGGAAATCGACGACCCGGAAGATCGTCCCGTTGGGGTCATGGGGCTCGATGGAGTTCTCGCGGATCGCGGTGTCCGTCTCGCCGGTGTTGTCGGCGGGCGCGGTGGTCTCCCAATATTCGTGCAGGAACAGGCCCGGCAGCGGCTCGATGGTCTGGGGCGCATCCCCGTCCTTCCAGATGATGGATTTGCCGGCGGCGTTGTGGCCCGTGACCACGCGGCGGAATGTGCGTGCCATGATGGGTGTCCTCCCCTTTGGTTGCTTGTCACAGCTTAACCGGAC
>JAQCFD010000176.1 GCA_027618305.1 Pseudomonadota bacterium | reverse complement strand
CCCCGGAACCAGATGGGAACTGCCGCTACGACATCATCGAAAGGGGCCAGATCGCGGCCGCGGCGCACCTCATTGCCCGTACGTTCAGCCGGGACGAGCCGCTGGCCGTGAACGTCGGTCAGTCCCATGATGAGTTCACAGCGATGCTCATGGTGTTTTTGCCCGCCGCGTTGCCGGCTGGCCTGACCATGGGAGCATTCAACGGGCACCGGATGGTCGGAATCGCGCTGACCACCCCATATAGTTTCGTCCCGCCGCCGGAGATCGAAGGCACGTCGCCCAACTACCCCCCCATCGGCGCGTTGATCGGGGCGCTCGAACGAGGCTATGCGCGGGAAAATGCTGCACGGCTGGATCGCTGCACCCATATCCACATGCTGGCCCTCGACCGCGCCGTGCGCGGTCGGGGGATCGCACAGAGACTGGTGGAGGCGACGGCCATCAACGCGCGCGCACAGGGGTACGATGCCGTCGTGACCGACGCCACGAACCCCGCGTCACAAAGGGTCTTCGCCAGTCAGGGTTTCGAGACCATCCATGAAGTTCGCTACGACAGCTTCGCGCATGACGGCGCCACAAGGTTCGCATCGATCGCAAACCTTGGCGCCATCAAGCTGATGGAAAAACGACTCTAGAGTAATTGCCCGCTAGATTGCGTTCCCGTTCAGGCTGATCTTCACATCCGCCCGGACTGAATCGGCCAGGGTCGCATGCAGGTAGCAAACGGTCGCAGCAATCTTCATGAGCTTCTCGTGGGTCTCATCGTCCTCGTCGCCCGACAGGAAAAGATGCGTGTCTGCCGGCTCGATATCGCCCTTCCAGGACCCGTCGGCCGGGTCGCCTTCGAGCGTAAAGGGCGTGTACTGAACCAGACGCGCGCCGCGAATGTTGAACTTCTGATGGATCGTGTAACGTTCGATCTGGGTCAGGTAGCAGAACGCGATACCCGCCGCGATCAGTGCCAGACCGCTCGGCGCCTGGTCGCCATTCACACGCTCATCGGACTTGAGTTTGAAATTGCTCATGCCCGGCAAACCAAGGACCGTATCGGTCTCGACCACACCCGCCGGATCGAGCAACACACTGTCACCTGCGATGGTGCGCACGATGCGCTTGATCTTGTCGTCCGTACCGTTGATGGCCGGCTCGATCTCGCCTTCATTGGTCTCGCCGGTTTTCCAGATGAGGTCGTCGAGTTCGTTCGAGCCGTCGAGCGGTGACGGGACAGCCGCGTAGGTCTTGTAGGGATCCGTGGCGTCGGGGGAATTGGAATTCGGCAGCGACGTCACGACCCGGCGGCGACCGTTCACATAGATCGCGAAGGTGCTCTCCACCGACGTGCTCATGGTCGCCATCGCCGGTGACGCCTTGATCGCGTCATGCACGAGGTTTGAAATCGCATCGGCGGGCGCCGGTGAGGATATCTCGAAATGAAGACGAGAGGGCTCCACATGGCCCTTGGCGTCGCCACGCACAAAGGAGCCAATCACATAGTAGCCGTTCTTGAGATCGAGCTTCAGACCATCGATCTGGATGCCGCGCGCGGCGGCGATCTTCAGAAGACGACCGATCAGATCGGAATGCAGGCCCGCGTTGAAGAAACCCAGCGGGAACGGTGCAACATCGGCACCGCCGAGATGCAGGCCCTCGTCTGTCGCCATCCGCCAGACGCTGCCCGTTTCGCCCTCATGGACGATGCCTTCCTTCTGATATCCGTCGATGGCCCGGGCCTCGGTTACATAGACATCGCGCGCGGGACCGGCACCGAGAATAGCCGGACGGGCGGTACCTTGGCGGAATTTGAAGCCAATCGGGAATCCCGAGCTTTCGATTGTTTCTTCAGCTTCGGTCGCTTCCATCGTGCTCATAGTATGGGTGTCCTGTCTTTACGGAATTGATTGGCCGATTTGATCGCATGAATTTCGGACCATGTCGATGCATGGCCGGATTGAACATTGTGCATGGCGTAGCGACTAGGCAACGGGCTCTCGCTTTTGGAACCAGTCGGGCAGATCTGCCTCCTCGGTGCCGGAAAAAATGCATTGCCTGATCGCGCGGGCTTCCGCCGCCGTGACCGTACCCACATCTTTCGCGGCGTCCGTGCCCGACGTAAAGGCCGGCGGCGGCGCGAAACAGTCCGCGCAGCGCCGCTTGAGGAGTTTCAGAGGCGGCTCGCCCTTGAAGGTCTCGACCAGTTCAATCGCCGCGCGAACCTTCGTGTCCTCGCCCGTCACCGAGATGACCACGGTGCCCTCGGAGCCTGACACCCCGCCGCCACCGACATGCACCGCTGTCAGCCCGAACAGGATATCGAACGCCTGGATTTCGGTGATCACCATGGCATTCATCAGCGGCAACATGCCGATCTTCGTGCCGTAAAAATAGTCGGCCTTGGCATGGCCCAGCTCGTTGGTCGCCGCCTTGATCGACGGGACGAGCTTCTCGAGCCCGACCGGAACAATCAGGGGAATACCGGTACCGCAGATCGCACCATAGGCCCAGCCGATCGTACCCGCCGCTGGGTGGGCATTGAAGATTCCGGCGTTGAATTCGTGATCCACCGCATTGGCGCCCTTGATAAAGAGGGATTTATCGTCCCAGCCGGCGAGAGTCTCTTCCATGGTCGGCACCGGCGGCACCGGCTTGCCCTTCACCAGCCGCATCAGTGCGGGTTTTTCCTCGGGCTGGGTCTGACACAGGGTGCCGTTGATCACCTGGCCCGAGACATAGCGATCGCGCTCCGGGCAATGCCCCGCCACTTCCTCGGCCACGTAAACATTGGTCGAGCCGTGGGCGATGACGATCTGGGCATGCTCCAGCGCGTATTTTACTTCTGGCAGAGCGGCAACAGCCTTGCCGATCAGGCGTTTGGATTCCCATGGTGTGAATGCAAAAACAGCGCGCATCTCACGACTCCCCTTTGTCCAATTTGGTGTTTGTTGTTGGCGGAACGATAGCAACAGAAACGCCGCCGGTAACCCCGGCGGCGTTCTTGTATGGATAAAATTCATCGCCGCGCGAGGCCTGCGATCAGGGGGTCCCGCGCTGATAGGTCTTCAACTGCCGCACCGTCGGTTGGCCGTTCACGAATGTCGCGACCTGGACGTAGTGGCCGATGGTCGGATCGAAGTGAAAGAGAAATTCCTCCCGACCGTTCCGGTGGCACAGGACCGGCCAGGTGTTTGCTTTGCCCGCGGGCACGGTGATCTCGACCTGCGCCTGGACCGAGCAACGCCATTCCGCCCGCCAGACCGACGGCGGCCGGTCCGACTGCCCCTTCACATCGAACCGCACGGTCTTGCCCTCGGCGAGGGGAAACAGCCCCCCCTCGAGGATGTTGATCTCGCGGCGCCCGGATTCCTGCGGGCCGGACCATTGGACAGCCGGCAGAAAGGGATCGTAAGACGTGAGCAACTCGTTGCCCGCATTGTCACGCCAGACAACATAGTCGCCGGAATGATCGACCACTTCCCATTGCACATCAGGGTTGGTGAAGGTGAAGCGCGTCCCCACCTCCACCAGGGGTTTTTCAATGCCGCGATTCAACATCGGGGCCTCGGCATCGGCCAGACTGATCGTTTCGAAGGGCGTGCCTTCACATGCCGTCAGCGCGAGTGCCGCCGCACCAAGCGTGAGCATTCCTAATTTCCCGCGCCAAACACCGTGCGGCCTTGGCCGCACCGCACCAACCGCTTCGTTCGCCATCGACATGCTGTTCCCCCGAACTGTCTATTTCGCCAGTGTGTCAGCGAACATCTGACTTTCGACCACAAACACGCCGGCAAGTATGGCCAGCTTGTCCGCATCAGCGTCCGTCATGAGGCTGACCGTCATGGCAATGCCCGGCTCACCGGAGGGTTTATCGCCGTCACCCGAAATCGAAGCCCGGCTGCGCAAGTTGCTGGTGATATGATTCCACTCGTTCATCTTCGCCGTGGTTGCCTTTTTCGTCGGCGTATAGCCGGCGTAGAAGGTGAGGTCTTCACAGCCCCAGCTTCCGCAGTCGGCAAAGAAGACGGCCATCTTGGCAACGTTGCCGGGCTTGTCGGTGACGACGATATGGGGATCGCCCTTGGCATCCTTGTGCATGCTTGTGGCGTAGCCGAGCTGGGCGATTGCCGCAGCGACAGTCTCAGCCTTCACCGACGATGACGGGTCGTCGCCCGGTCCGGCGGTTGCCGACACGGTTCCCAGAGCCAGCATTGCTGCGGCGGCTACTAGCGATTTGATCATGGTGTTTCTCCTTTTCGAATTTTGAATTGTCTCAGAACAGATGGTGGAAGAAGTGGCTGATCGCGTGACCGATCTTCTTGGCTTCCTTTGCGACGTCCTTGGCCGCGGTGACCACGCCTTTCTCGATTTCATATCCGAGCTTCTCGAGCTCCTTGATCGCTTCCTCGATGAGGTCGCTGTTTCCGCAATCCGACTTCAGCCCGACATTGCCAATCATGACGCAGTTTTTCTTGCCAACCAGTTCGGACAGACAGCCCACCTTGCCAATGCAGGCCGCAGCCGTGGCCGACTGATTACCGGTGCTCACCGTCACGCGCCCGCCATTGGCACTTTTCACGTTGCCGATTTCGATACCGGACAACCCACCCAGCGCGGCATAGATACTCGAACTCAGATTTCCCGTGCTGATCTTGATGTCGCTCGTGCCCTGATTTTGCGCCATGACGTTGCCGACGTAGATGATCGACTTGGCCCCGGCGGCGCCACCCACTTCGTTGTGTATGTTGCCTGTCCGGATCGAAGACGTGACCGAGCCACGGGTCCCGTCAGCGACAGTCCCGATATGGACAAGCGCCTGGCTCGAGATCGAATACGATTCATTTGTGATGTCGCCGACGACGATCGTCTCCGTGACAGTTCCCTGCCCTTGGATGAGTGCGACATCCGTGGTCGCCACGCTGCGTACACCGATCGACTTTGTCTGGATGTCACCGACCGTGACATCGAGGAGCGAGCGTCCCGCGCCACTGGCGACCCCCACCTGCGTGGTTGCCGACGATGATATCCCATACGCGTCGGAATAGGCCGATCCGACGTTGACGTTCACCCGGTCGCCCGACGAGTTGGTAGACCGGATCACCCCCAGTTGGACAACCGCGGATGTTCCCGATCCGCCGGCAGACGTCGTCACCCGGCCGGTCGTCACATTGATGAGGTCGTCGCGTGCGATATCCCCTGACAGATATCCGATCTGTTCCAGACTGCTGCCCTTGCCGAGCACACCCACCGCGGTTCCTGAAATAGACGTCGCCTGAACATTCACCGTGTCGCTGTTGGCCGTATTCGCATCAACAACACCAACTTCCTGGATCGAGTTGCCGCTGCCCAGCAGACCCGCGCCGGCGCTGCTCGCGGAGGTCAGGTTCACCGCGACCTTGACCGCGTCGGTGTTCGTACTGTCGATCTCGCCGATGAGCTGGCTCGATGATGCCGCCCCCGCGAGGGCCCCAGCGGCGTTGGTCAGATCGCCGGTCGCATCAACGGAAATGGAACTGTGTGAAACGGTCCCGCCGGTAATTTCACCGATCGTCTGCACCGCCTTCGCAGAACCTGCGACTGAGGCACCGACATTTGTGATATTGCGCGCCTGCACCGTCACCGAGTCATCGGTTGCCGTCGTCGCTGAAATGACACCCACGTCCTGAGCTGCGCTCGCGGCGCCGGCCAGAGATCCGCCCGCATTGGCCACGTCATTCGCGGTGACGCCAATCGTGTCCCCCTTGCTGTTCTGCGCGGTCAGGGCACCGATGGTCTGGGTCGCGGTCGCACCGGCAGCGAGGGCGCCGGATATGTTGGTTGCGGAATTCAAGTTGACGGTCACGGAACTGTTGTCGGCCTTGTTGCCGCCGATGAAGCCGATCTCCTGTACCGCCTTCGCGGCCCCGGCCAGTGCGCCACCCGCGTTTGTAGCCGTCGTGACGGAGACATCGACCTTGTCATTCTGGGAGCGGTCGGCAGCAATTGTGCCGATATCCTGCGTCACGTTTCCGCTTCCCGCCAATGCGGCACCGGCGTTGGTCAGTGTCGTCGCGCTTACCGTTGCGGAATCGCCGGACACATTGGACCCACCGATCACGCCGACATTCTGGGTCGCATTCACGGCGCCCGCCAGGGCGGCACCGGCATTCGTCGCCGTCGTGACATCGACGTTCGTGCTCGAATTCCTGGACTGATCGGCGTCGATCGCGCCGATACTCTGGGTCGCCGTCGCGCTGCCGGCGACCGCGGCACCGGCATTTGTCAACGCGGTCGCCCGCACAGACAGGGTATCGCCCGAGGCCTTGCTGCCCGCGATGGTCGCGATCTGCTGATTCACGTTCGCCGAACCGGCCACGCCAACACTGGCATTGGTTGCCGCTGTCACCGAAGCGGACAGGCTGGAATTCGAAACGGAATTCGTGTCGGCAGTGCCGATTTCCTGTACGGCCTTCGCGGAACCGCCCAGGCTGCCACCGACATTCGTAACCGCGGTCGCGTTCACCGCTTCCCTCAGGCCAGAAATCGTTGCAGCCGTTGTGGATCCCACGCGCTGAATCGCAGTACTGGATCCGGCGACGGCGCTGCCAACATTGACGATTGCACCTTTACCGACACTCACATTGATATCGGCGCCGGCCCCCAATACGGGGGGCGCATCGGCGAGCGCGAATGCCGGTACGAGCAACGCGGCCGTCGACAGCATAGTGGCCCCGAGAAGACCCCGCGCCATGCCCGTATGTTTGGGGGGATGCAGCGCTATTTTCCGATCGGAACGGCGACGCTCGCCGCCGGCCCGTAGGGTGCGCCGAGCTTGCCCACCTTGGGATCATCCTCCCACCATTGTACATAAGGTAAATCACGCGACGGGGTGTAGAGGTTCAGCATCTTGAACGTGTCGAAATCGATGCGTCCCGTGGCAAGCACGTTATGCTGTTGCTGGTACCCTTCGACCGCCTGCATGGTCGCGTCGTCTGCCGCGCC
>JAQCFD010000175.1 GCA_027618305.1 Pseudomonadota bacterium | reverse complement strand
GTCCAGCTCGTCGGCGATGATCTTTTTGTCACCAACCCGGCGCGTCTGCGCGACGGTATCGAGAAGGGTGCTGCGAATTCCATCCTGATCAAGGTCAATCAGATCGGCACGCTCTCCGAAACGCTCGATGCCGTAGAGACGGCACACAAGGCGTCCTATACGTCTGTGATGTCCCATCGGTCGGGGGAAACCGAGGACGCAACGATTGCCGATCTTGCGGTTGCCACCAACTGCGGACAGATCAAGACCGGGTCGCTGAGCCGTTCGGACCGTCTCGCCAAGTACAACCAGCTGATCCGGATCGAAGAGGCGTTGGGTCCGGCCGCCGGTTATGCCGGCCGTTCGATCCTGCGCTAGTTCGTTTCGGCGTGCGCCTATCTATGTGATCTCATGGGTGGGGTGAGTCCAAAACGAGAACTCCGAGTCACTTTTGCAACAGTTGGCTCGTTCTGCGCAAAGAATTGAAACCTAACAACAATTCTGTGTTGACGGTACGACTCGGCCTGTGATTCGGTGATGACATGGCAGTACTCGACGAAATACGACTGCGCGCCCGCAGCGCCTTGTGGCCCATCATCTGGGCACTGCTGCTCGCCTATTTCTCCTACCATATGGTGCAGGGTGATCATGGGTTGCTCTCACTACTGCAACTCCGCGCCAAGGTCGAACAGGCGCACACGGTGCACGCCGCGCTTGAGTCCGAACGGGCCCAGCTCGATGCCCGTGTGGCGTTGTTGCGACCCGATAATCTCGATCCCGATATGCTCGAGGAGCGCGCCAGGGTGATGCTCAATTTTGCGCATCCGAACGAGCTCGTCATCCTCGAATAGATTTCTTTGCGCAATATCCGCGATTATCGATGCCATATCGGGTTCGATTGTTTCGCGACGAACAACGCTAATTAACTGAATAGCGGTAAATTAGTCCTTTTTCCCTGAAATTACACGTCTTTTGCCGTTTCCGCACTTGTCGGGTTACGCCTTTTCGCCTACTTGTCGAAGAGGCGAAAGACGCCGATCAATGTTGTAGGGGGGAGTGTGATGGCACGGAAGCCAGCCACGAAATCGTCACGGACAGGCAATCGGTCGGCATCAAAGGGGGCGTCCCCGCGAAAGAAAGCCACGGCGTCCGATAAGCCGAATTACAAGGCCTACAGCGCCGAGAAATTACTCGAACTCTATGGCGAGATGCTGTTGATCCGGCGGTTCGAGGAAAAGGCCGGCCAGATGTATGGCATGGGCCTGATCGGTGGCTTCTGTCATCTGTATATTGGCCAGGAAGCTGTTGTTGTCGGCATGCAGGCAACCCTGCAACCGCAAGATTCCGTCATCACCACCTATCGTGACCACGGACATATGCTCGCATGTGGCATGGACCCGAACGGCGTGATGGCCGAGCTCACGGGCCGTGAGGGTGGTTACTCGCGCGGCAAGGGCGGCTCGATGCACATGTTCTCGAAAGAGAAAAACTTTTACGGCGGCCACGGCATCGTCGGCGCCAATGTGCCGCTGGGAACGGGCATCGCGTTCTCCCACAAATATCAGGGCGACAACGGCATTTGCCTGGATTATTTCGGCGATGGCGCGGTCAACCAGGGGCAGGTCTACGAATCCTTCAACATGGCCGCGCTATGGGATTTGCCGATCATCTACGTCATCGAGAACAACCGCTACGGCATGGGCACCTCGGTCGAGCGTGCCTCTGCGGAACCCGATCTCTACAACCGCGGTTGCGCCTATGGCATTCCGGGCGCCCAGGTCGACGGGATGGATGTGGTCAGGGTGTTCGAGGCCGGCCAGAAGGCTGTTGAGTATGTGCGGTCCGGGAAAGGGCCCTTCATCCTGGAGATGCAGACCTACCGATATCGTGGTCATTCCATGTCCGACCCGGCCAAGTACCGGACCAAGGAAGAGGTCCAGAAGATGCGGACCGAAAAGGACCCGATCGAGACCCTCAAGGATGTGCTGATTGCCCATAAGTTCGCAGATGAAGATGCGCTCAAGGCAATCGACCGTGAGGTCCGCGAGCGGGTCAACGCGGCAGCGGACTTCGCCCAGGAAAGCCCTGAGCCGGATCCGTCCGAGCTTTACACCGACATTCTGATTGAAGCCTGACCCCGGCGCGGGACAGGGAGGACAATTGATATGCCGATCCAGGTACTAATGCCGGCGCTGTCGCCGACCATGACCGAGGGCAACCTCGCACGCTGGCTCAAATCCGAAGGTGACAGCATTTCACCGGGGGATGTGATCGCCGAGATCGAGACCGACAAGGCGACCATGGAGGTCGAGGCCGTCGACGAGGGCACGATGGGCAAGATCCTGGTCGCCGAGGGAACCGAGAATGTGGCGGTGAACACGCCGATCGCGGTCATCCTGCAGGATGGCGAGACCGCATCGGATATCGGCGATGCCGCACCGGCCGCCGCCAGCGCACCGGAACCCGCCGCTGAGGCACCCAATGCAGTGAATGAAGCGCCCGCGGCACCCGCGGTGGCGCGCATTCCGGCGGAGGCTGCCTATGACGGCCCTACTGTTGAGATGACCGTGCGCGAAGCACTCCGCGACGGCATGGCCGAGGAAATGCGCCGGGATGACAAGGTCTTCCTGATGGGCGAGGAGGTCGCCCAATATCAGGGGGCCTACAAGGTCAGCCAGGGCCTGCTTGAGGAATTCGGCGAACGCCGTGTCATCGACACCCCGATCACGGAGCAGGGCTTCGCGGGTATGGGGGTCGGTGCGGCCTATCATGGCCTGCGCCCGATCGTCGAGTTCATGACCTTCAACTTCGCCATGCAGGCGATCGATCAGATTATTAATTCCGCAGCGAAGACGCTGTACATGTCCGGCGGCCAGATGGATGTCCCCATCGTGTTCCGCGGCCCGAATGGCGCGGCGTCGCGCGTCGGGGCGCAGCATTCGCAATGCTACGCGAGCTGGTACGGGCACGTCCCGGGCCTCAAGGTCGTGGCACCCTATTCGGCGGCAGATGCCAAGGGGCTCCTGAAGTCGGCGATCCGCGACCCCAACCCGGTCCTGATCCTCGAAAACGAAATGCTCTACGGCACCACGTTTGAGGTGCCGGACGATGATGATTACACCGTGCCCATCGGCCGGGCGAAAATCGTCCGTGCGGGCGATGACGTCACCATAACCGCATTCTCCCTGATGGTCGGTCGCGCGCTCGATGCGGCAGAGATGCTGGCGGCCGAGGGGATCGAGGCGGAGGTCATCGACCTGCGTTCCATCCGGCCGCTCGACACCGAGACGGTGGTTGAATCCGTGAAGCGCACGAACCGGATCGTTTCCGTCGAAGAAGGCTGGCCGTTTGCCGGCATCGGTGCGGAGATCGGCATGCGGATGATGGAGGACGCGTTCGATTATCTCGATGCGCCGGTCGTCCGTGTCACCGGCGAGGATGTGCCGATGCCTTATGCGGCGAACCTCGAGAAGCTGGCATTGCCGCAGGCGGAGAAGATCGCGGCGGCCGCCAAACGTGTTTGTTACAAGGACTGACGCGTTGCGCGTCGAACAGCAGCCGGGACTTGGCACAAGTCGCCTGGAACCGGAAAAATTGAAGCAGAACGTTGCGCGAATGGCGCCGATGGCCGACCAACTCGCAACACGCGCAAACGGGACCGGCGATATGCTCCGGACACGCCGTTTTGATGCGGACCGTATCCAGGGGAAGCACTGATGCCGATTTCCATTCTCATGCCCGCCTTGTCGCCGACCATGACCGAAGGCAACCTCGCGCGCTGGCTCAAGAGCGAGGGGGATGCTGTCGCCCCGGGTGACGTCATCGCCGAGATCGAGACCGACAAGGCGACCATGGAGGTCGAGGCTGTCGATGAGGGCACGCTCGGCAAGATCCTGATCGCGGAAGGTGCGGAGGAGGTTCCGGTCAACACGCCGATCGCGATCCTGCTCCAGGATGGCGAGGATGCGTCGGCGCTGGACGGGTTCGACACGGGCGGTGCTGCAACGGCCCCGGCAGCGCCGAAGGCTGAAGCGACGAAAGCCGCGGAACCGACTTCAACGGCACCGGCGCCAGCGACACCGACGCCGCCTGTCGCACCCGCAGCGTCGAGCGACCGGCTTGTCGCCAGTCCGCTGGCCCGCCGCCTGGCAGTGCAGCAGGGCATCGATCTCAGCCAGGTCACCGGCAGCGGCCCGCACGGCCGGATCGTCAAAGCCGATATCGAAAACTTCTCCGGTGCACCCCGCGCTGCCGCGTCGGCAAGTGCGTCGTCGACCACCGTTTTGGTCGAGGGCGATGCGCCCTATGAGGTGCTGCCGTTATCGAACATGCGCAAGGTGATCGCCGCGCGGATGACGGCGTCCAAGCAACAGGTCCCGCATTTCTATCTGACGGTGGACTGCGAGATCGACCGGCTGCTGGAGGCCCGCAAAAACCTGAACGCGCGCGCGAAAGACGGCGCGTTCAAGATTTCGGTCAACGACATGATCATCAAGGCAGCCGCGGCCGCCCTGATCGAGGTGCCGCGGGCCAACGCCGGCTGGGCCGACGAGGGGGTGCGCCTCTACAAGCGCGCCGATATCTCGGTCGCCGTCGCGATCGACGACGGGCTGATCACGCCGATCGTACGCGGCGCCGAAGGCAAGGGCCTGAGAGCCATTTCATCGGAGATGGCGGATCTCGCCGTCCGCGCGCGCGAAAACAAGCTCGCACCGGAAGAGTTCCAGGGTGGCACGTTCACCATTTCCAATCTGGGCATGTACGGCCTGAAGCAGTTCGATGCCGTCATCAACCAGCCCCAGGGCGCCATTCTGGCGGTGGGTGCCGGTGAACAGCGCCCGGTTGTGCATGACGGCGAACTGGCCGTCGCGACGGTCATGACCCTGACTCTGTCGGTGGACCACCGCGCGCTGGATGGTGCCATCGGGGCCGAATATCTGGCGGCGCTCAAGAGCCTCATCGAAGAGCCGCTCGGGCTCCTCCTGTAGTTCTGTTTCCCCTCGGCGGCGCGTTCGCGTGAGCCGAAACCTTCGAGGTTGATTCAATGGCGGACAAGAAATTCGATCTGGTTGTGGTCGGCGGCGGGCCCGGTGGCTATGTCGCGGCGATCCGCGCCGCGCAGCTCGGCATGAAGGCGGCGGTGATCGAGGCCAATCATCTCGGCGGCATCTGCCTCAACTGGGGCTGCATTCCGACCAAGGCGCTGTTGCGCACTTCGGAAATCTATCACTACATGAAGAACGCCGAGGATTACGGGCTGAAGGCCGACAATGTGTCGTTCGATCTCAAGAAGGTCGTGGAACGCTCACGCGGTGTTGCGAGCCAGCTGAACCAGGGCGTCGGCTTCCTGTTGAAAAAGAACAAGGTCGAGGTGATCGACGGCTGGGGCAAACTTGCCGGCGGCAAGGCGGGGGCCCACAAGCTCGTGGTCGAGAAGGACGGCAAGAAGGTCGCCGACGTCACGGCCAAGAACGTGTTGCTGGCCACGGGTGCGCGTGCGCGAAACATCCCCGGCATGGATGTCGACGGCGAGCAGGTCTGGAGCTATCGCGAGGCGATGGTGCCGGAGGCATTCCCGAAATCACTGCTGGTTGTCGGCTCCGGCGCCATCGGCATCGAGTTCGCCTCCTTCTACCGGACCCTCGGCGCAGAGGTGACCGTGGTCGAAGTCCTTGACCGGATCCTGCCCGTCGAGGATGAAGAAATCTCTGCGCTCGCGGCCAAGGCGTTCGAGAAGCAGGGGATGACGCTGATCACCGGGGCGACCGTGAAATCGCTCTACAAGCAGCCGGACAAGGTCACCGCGACGATCGAGAAGGGCGGCAAGTTCCAGAACATCGAGACCGAACGGGTCATCATGGCCGTCGGGATCGTCGGCAATGTCGAAAATATTGGCCTCGAGGGCACGAAGGTGGTGGTCGCGAAGTCCCACATCGTCATCGACGAATGGGGCCAGACCGCCGAGCCCGGTATCTGGGCCATCGGCGATGTTGCCGGCCCGCCCTGGCTGGCCCACAAGGCGTCCCATGAAGGGATTATCGCGGTCGAGCGCATGGCGGGCGAGAAAGGCATCCATCCGCTGGACACCAGCCGCATTCCGGGCTGCACCTATTGCAGCCCGCAGGTCGCCTCCATCGGCATGACCGAGGCCGCGGCGAAGAAAGCCGGCCGCAAAATCAAGGTCGGGCGCTTCCCGTTCCAGGGCAACGGCAAGGCAATCGCGCTGGGTGAACCCGAGGGCCTGATCAAGACGATCTTCGATGCCGACACGGGAGAGTTCCTGGGGGCCCACATGATCGGGGCCGAAGTCACCGAGCTGATCCAGGGCTATGGAATCGCCAAAACGCTGGAGACGACCGAGCACGAACTGATCGAATCCGTCTTCCCCCATCCGACCCTGAGCGAAATGATGCACGAGTCCGTGCTTGACGCTTACGGGCGCACTATCCACTTTTAGAGCATGACCTCGACACCCGTTCGCGACAAGCGCACCGACGCCGCTCTCCGACATCCGGAAAAGCGCAACCGGCCCGACAACCCCATCCAGCGCAAGCCGGCATGGATTCGTGTGAAGGCGCCGACCAGCAAGGCCTATCACGAGACCCGCAAGATGATGCGCGATCTCAACCTCTCCACGGTCTGTGAGGAGGCGGCCTGCCCGAACATCGGCGAGTGCTGGGCCAAGAAACACGCCACCATCATGATCATGGGCGACACCTGCACCCGGGCCTGTGCGTTCTGCAACGTGGCGACCGGCGTGCCCAAGCCCCTCGACCCGAACGAGCCCGCGAATGTCGCGATCGCCGTCGGCGGGATGGCGCTCGAGCATGTGGTGCTGACGTCCGTTGACCGGGACGATCTGGCCGACGGAGGTGCCGATCATTTCGGCCAGGTCGTGCGCGCGCTCCGCGGCTCGGCACCGGGCACGACCATCGAAATCCTGACACCGGATTTCAAGGACAAGCCGGGCGCGATCGACGTGCTGGCCCAGGACCCGCCGGATGTGTTCAACCACAACCTCGAAACGGTGCCGCGGCTCTACCCGACGAT
>JAQCFD010000174.1 GCA_027618305.1 Pseudomonadota bacterium | reverse complement strand
AACGCAGCGCCCATGAACGCACCGAAACTTGAAGACCTGCTCGAACGCGGCGACCGCGCACCGAACTTCTTCCTGCCCGATCAGCGCGACATCGTCATCAACCTGAACGACAAGGCCCGCGGCGGACCGCTGTTCGTGCTGCTCTACCCGACGCAAAAGGACCCCGGCGCGCTGGGCGAGCTGCAGGCGATGTTCCGCGCCGCACCCGCCATGCTGGAAGCCGGCGCGCATCTGTTTGCGATCAGCGCCGACCCGATGCCGCTGGTGCAGAAAATCGCGGCCGAGAACACCCCGGGCTTCTTCCTGTTGTCCGACGCCGACAAGAAAGTCGCGGCCCGCTTCGGCGCGCGCGGCAAGCTGATCGGTTTTGTCTTCGGGCCCGACCAGAAGGTTCGCACTGTACTGCGGCCCGGCGACACGCCGATCGCCGAACGGGCGGCCGCCGAAATCTCCGCCATGGAAGCCCCCGTCCCGTCCCCGGCGAAGTTGCACCCGCCCATCCTGGTTATCCCCGAAGTGTTCTCCCCCGCCTTCTGCCAGTGGCTGATCGAACAGTTCGAGAGCCGGGGCAATGAGCCATCGGGTACGTTGCGTATGGAAGCGGGGAAGATGGTCCACATCACCGACGGCGAGACCAAGCGGCGGCGCGATCATCATGTGGTCGACAAGGATTTGCTTGAGGCGATCGGCAGCCGGATCGAACGCCGCGTCCTGCCGGAGATCCGAAACGCCTTCCATAGCGATATTCGCTTCGTCGAGGAATTCAAGATTGTGCGCTACGACGCCGATGTGGGCGGGTTCTTCCGGCCCCACCGCGACAACACCACGCTCGGCACGGCACATCGGCGCTTCGCGATGACCCTCAACCTCAACGCAGAGGCGCATGAAGGCGGCGAGCTGCGGTTCCCGGAATATGGCCAGGCCAGCTATCGCCCGGCGACCGGCGAGGCCGCGATCTTCTCGTGCAATCTGCTGCATGAGGCCACCGACGTGACCAGGGGACAGCGCTACACCCTGTTGTCGTTCATGTATGACGAGTCAGGCCGTCAGTTCCTGGAACGCAACCGCAACAAAGGGCAGGCGGTCTGATTTGAACGGCGGCACCGCAGGCCCGCCGACCCGCAGCAGACCCCAAGCCGCCCAAAGAAAAACCCCGCCGATAAGGCGGGGTTTCGCATTTCGTGATTGGGACGGTCTAGAGGACCGAATCGACCCAGTCATAAATCTGGCTCTTCGGCAGGCTGCCGACCTTCATGGAGGCCACCTGGCCGTCCTTGAAGATCAACAATGTCGGAATGCCGCGGACACCGTATTTCGACGGCGTCATCGGGTTATCGTCGATGTTCAGCTTCGCAACGATCACATCGCCATCCTTGTCATTGGCAAGCTCTTCCAGCGTCGGGCCGATCTGCTTGCAGGGGCCGCACCATTCGGCCCAGAAATCCACCAGTACAGGCTTGTCCGACTGCAAAACGTCGGCTTCGAAAGAATCATCCGTAATTTGTTTGGAAGGCATGCTCAATCCTTTTCAGCGGTCCGGGCGCACCCATGCGCCTCTGTGGAACTTTCGTTGGCAATGAAACTAGGTTCACACGAATGCGTCGTCAAGAATTCGGACTTCGTCACGCGATCACGCAGGCGTGCGACGGGGCGGTGCGCCAGACGGGGCGTAGGGCTCGAGCAAATCAGCCGGGAGTGCCATCAGCCGCGGCGCATCGGTCCAGAGCAGGAAGGCGTCCACCGCCCGGTCGGGCCAGGTTTGCTGGATAACATGCCGGTAAGCCGCCATTTGGCGCAGATATATGGGGGCCACGGCTGCCGCCTGTGCCGGTGGCGGACGGTTCGACTTGTAGTCGACGATCGCGACCCGGCCGTCGGAAATCACGAGCCGGTCGATTTGCCCGGAGATCACAAAGATTGTGCCGTCCGGTGCGGTCGCCGTCCCGGTGATCGAGACCTCGGCCAGGCTTTCCGGCCCGAACAAATGGGCGAATTCGGCCGAATCAAGGATGTCCATCACTTCGGTCGCCAGGTCAGTTTGGACCGCCGGTTCGAGCCCCAGTCCCGACCGCGCAAGGTAACGCAGCGCGGAATCGCGACGCACCCCAGGCGCCAACGTCGGCAGCCATTGCAACAATCGATGCAGGATGTTCCCCCGTGCGAAACGGGTGCCGTCCTCGTCCGGCCCAACCGGCGCGCGCACAGGCGGGTCTTCGCCCGGATTGGACGGGGCCAGCGGCCGGGGCGGCGCCGGTTCGGGCGGTGCGGGCTGGTCGATCCAGAGCGGCGACGCCGTCAACGGCAGGGCGGCGCCCGCATCCGCCTGTTCGACGTCGCCACGCTGAGACGCGGACAGGCGCAGAACCGGCGCATCCTCGGTCACGATGGCAGCGAGAAGGGGTTCGTCGACGACCCGCGCCACGGACTCCAGCGCCGGACGCACGAGGTCGTACCAGGAGCCCTCGGCGGGCGCGTTCCAGCCGCAGACATACAGGCGCTCTTCGGCCCGGGTCATGGCCACATACAACAGCCGGCGATACTCCTCATCGCGCCGGGCGCGAACCTGTTCACGCAACGCCAGCGCACGCGCATCGGCATCGTCCGCCCGGGGCAACCAGAGAAAATACGCACCCCGCGCGTCCTCGCCCCACAGAATGTTCGGCAACACACGTGGCAGGCGGGTCGTGTCGGGCAGAAAAACAATCGGCGCCTCAAGCCCCTTCGCGCCATGCACGGTCATCACCCGGACCGCGCCGCTCGTCTGATCGAGATCGCGTTTGACCTCCGCCTGCCCGGCCGCGACCCAGTGCAAAAACCCCTGCAGGGTCGGGGCATGGCTACGTTCATAGGTCAGCGCGAGGGAGAGAAACTCGTCGATCGGGTCCGCCGCATCGGGGCCGAGGCGCGCAAACAGCCGCGCCCGGCCGCCACGCGCCAGCGCACCCGCATAAAGCTCGTAGGGGCGCTCGAAATCGACCCGCGCCAACAGACCCGACAGCAGGTCATGGGCCTCGGCAAACAGCGCATGCGCGTCACGGCGCTGCGCCAGCGTCTGCCAGAGGCTGGCCTGACCCCGACCATGGGCAAGTTCGAACAGCAACTCCTCATTGAGCCCGATCAACGGGCTCTTGAGCAAGGTCGCGAGGGTCAGATCGTCTTCGGGCAGCAGCAGGAAGGCCCCCAGCGCGAGCAGATCCATGACCGCGATCTGCTCGCTCAGGACCATCCGGTCGACGCCTGCAACCGGCACATTGCGGGCCTTGAACGCCCGGACCAATGCCTCGACGAAGTCGCCGCGCTGGCGCACGAGAACCATGATATCCCCGGCCTCGATCGGCCGGCCCTGGCTTTCAAGCATCTCGCCCGAGGCCAGCCAGTCGGCCGTACGTATCGCAATCAACTCCGCCAGCTGCTCCATCGCACCCGCCCGGGTGACCGGATCGACGGGCGGTTTCCAGGGTTCGGGATCGTCCAGCTTTTCGACCACGAGCGGCGGCCAGATTTCTACCCGGCCCGCCGCCTTGTTGCGCAACGGCGTATGCTGCACGGGTGTGCCGGGGTCGACCACCCCGGTCCCGGCCGGCGTGGTGGCAAAGACCCTGTCGACCGCCTCCAGCACGGGCCGCGACGACCGGAAGGAGAAGTCGAGCGCGACATTCTTCCAGACCCGTCGCGCCTCGGCCGCGCGGGCTTCGAGAAATTTCCGGACAGCATCGAAGCGGCTCGGATCCGCACCCTGGAAACTGTAGATCGACTGCTTGGCATCCCCGACGGCAAACACACTGCGCGCGGGCAAGCCCGCGGCCGCCGTCGCTTCGTCACCCGCGCCCCGGCCTGCGAAGAACTCTTCGACCAGCGCCAGGACCACATCCCATTGCTCGGGGTTGGTGTCCTGCGCCTCGTCGATCAGGACATGATCGATGCCCCCGTCGAGCTTGAACAGGACCCAGGCCGCCGCGCCATTGCCGCGCAACAGGGTTCGGGTCCGCGCGATCAGATCATCGTAGTCCAGCCGCCCGCTGGCCGCCTTGCGCGCCTCGTATCGCGCCACGAGCTCCGCCGCGAGCCGGACCAGTGCGCTGTTCGCCTGGTACAGATCGGCCTTCCGCAACAACTCGTAAACCGCCAACACCCGCTCGCCTTCCGCGTGCAGGGCTTCATCAACATCGGGATGTCTATCCAGGATTGGTTTGGTCGCGAGTTTCGCGCGCATCTCTCCCTGTTTGGTCAGATAGGCCAACGCATAGGCGTCGAAGCCTTCAACACGCGGCGCGGCGGCGCCTGCCAGCCAGTCGCCAACCAACGCCGCGCGCTCCTTGTCGGTTTTCGAACCTCCGGCAAGAACCTCAACCGCATTGCGCAGCGCGGGCCCGTCAAATGCGTCTTCCGCGCAAGCGCCGGCGAGAACCGCCGCCGGATCGGTGTCCGGCGCCACGTCGAGGATTTCGGCGATCCGTGCGCGCACGCCGTCGAGGCCGCCGAAATCCTGCAGCATGTCGGCAAAGGGTGCCCGGGCCCGGGAAATTTCATTGAGCAGGTCGGGAAAGCGCATCTCGTGCACGCGGCCCGCCACAGTGGCGACAGCCAGGCCGAGATCGCCGTCATCCATATGCGCGCTGGCCAGCAGTTCCGCCTTGGCATCTTCCAGCAGTTCACCGGCGTCGCGTTCCTCCATCACCTGGAAATGAGGCACCACGCCCGCCTCCAGCGGGAACCGCCGCAACACCGACTGGCAGAAGGCATGGATGGTCATGATCTTCATGCCGCCCGGCGCTTCAAGCACACGCGCAAATAATTGCCGCGCACGCCGCGCCGCATCCTCGGGCGGATCGGTGCCCAGGAGATCCGACAGCCGCTTGCCGAGCGCGACATCCTCCAGGACCGCCCAATCGCCCAGCTCGGCATTGATCCGCCGGGCCATCTCTGCCGCCGCGGCCTTGGTGAAGGTCAGGCACAGCACCCGCTGCGGGGCCACACCCGCGAGCAGAAGGCGCAACACCCGGTCACGCAGGACCCGGGTCTTGCCCGCGCCCGCCGATGCCGACACCCATGCGCTGACCCCGGCATCCGCGCCCTCGCGCTGCCGCGCGCTGACCCGTTCGAGAAGATCCGGATCGAAATCGGTGAGGCTCATTCGTCTCCCTCCCCGCTCGCCCACTCCTTGACCCGGGCCAGATGCTCGTAATCCGAGTAGGCCGGTGCGTGATCGGGGCGCGGGCGTGCCTCATAGACCGTCGACGGGTCGTCAAACCGCGCCACCAGCGCCTTGACCCCCGCCAACGCCTCGGCGGCGACCAATGCGGGGTCGTCGGCAGCATCGCGCACCTGGCCCGGCTCACGCCCGCCCGACAGACGCCAGAAAGCCAGCTCCTCGACCGGTTTGGCCGGAACACCCGAAAACCCCCCCAACGCCACCATGGCGGCCTCCAGCGGCAGCTGCGGGGCGAAACCGGCCTGCACCTCCCGTTTGGTCGGCGGCGCGCCGGTCTTGAAATCGATCACGGCGATCCCGCCGCCGACCAGCTCGTCGATCCGGTCAGCCCGTGCCGTCAGCCGGAAGCGGCCACCGGGGGCGTCGAACTCGATCGCGCCGCTGACTTCCATATGGGTGACTTCGAGCCGCGCCCGGCGTCCCGCCTCGACCGACAGAACCCAACCCGCGATGCGCTGGAATCGCGGCCACCAGAATGTCCAGACCGCGGGCACAGAGCGATAGGGCGCAAGCGCGGCCGTGCCATGGGCGTGCAGCCGGGCAGCCGCATCGGCCGGCAGCGGCCCGGTTGGCAGTTCAGCCAGAAACCCGTCCAGGATGTCGTGAATCAGCGAGCCATAGATCGCCGCGTCGGCATTCTGGTCGAGGGGCGGCAAGGCGCGCAGTTTTAGAATTTCGCGGGCATAGATGGCATAGGGGTCGCGCATCCAGGTTTCGATCTGGGTGACCGACAGCCGGCGCGGCCGCGCCGCGACGGGCGGTGACGGACGCGGGCGCACCGCAAGCGAAGCCACGTTCGGGCCCTGCCCGGCACCCTGCAAAGGCCCATCCAGCGCGCGCCACCAATCGCGATAGGCGCGCGCGCGCGTCGCGGCTTCGGGGTTGGCCTCAAGGCCCAGCGCGCGCGTCGCAACGTCAAGCCGGGTCAGCCAGCGCGACGGCATGCTCGGCGCACCGTCCACCCGTGCCGAGCGGGTGAGGACGACTTCTCCCGCGCAGAACGCCTGGGCGAAGTCATGGGCGCTCAGCCCGATCCGACGCTCGGGTGACGGCAGACCGAAATCGGCGCGCATGGTCCGGCCCATCCAGGGATCGACAGACGGGTCGGGCGGCCAGCTTCCCTCGTTCAGGCTTCCCAGAATGGTTACATCGAAATGCTGCAGCCGCGCCTCCAGAGGTCCGAGAATCGCCAGACGCGGATGCGCCCCGAATCGCGGCCGCACCATGCGCCCCGCCAACAGCGAATCGAGCAGTGCGGGGTAGCGCGCCGGCGGTATCGGCCCGAGACCGGCACCCGCGTCCAGCAGTTCCGACACGAATGTCGCGAGCGCCTCCCCGGCATCACCGCTCCACAGCCGGACAGCACCGGGTAATTCATCGCTCGCGGTGAGCGCCTCACAGAAGGCGATATGCGCCCGCACATAGTCGGGCAGCATCACCGTGGGGGCCTCTTGCAGCTCTGCAATCGGTGCCCCGATCGTGGTGATCCGGTCGATCAGGGCCAATACGTCATCATAGCCCTGCGGGTCCGCGTTATCACGCGCCCGCAGCCCATCCTCAGCTCGATTAATGGCCTGGTCTTGGCGCGCCTGCGCGGCGGCCCGCAGTCCGGCGAACCCACGCGCCGGGCGCGGCCCACGCAGGACCAGACGTTCCAGCTCCCGGGCCGAAGCGCGAAACGCGCCGGGCGCGCGACCACAGGCCGCCAGCGGGTGTTTCAGGACGGACAGAAGCGGGATCGGTGCCACGCCCTCATGCAGCGCCCGGATCGCCAGACGGAGAAATATGCCGGGCGGCATCTCGGCCAGCGGCGTGCCCGCGCTGTCGTCGATATCGACGCCCCAGCGGCCCATGATCGAGGCCCCCCGCCGTGCCAGGGCCCGATCGG
>JAQCFD010000173.1 GCA_027618305.1 Pseudomonadota bacterium | reverse complement strand
GAGGTCAAAAGAATGATGCACTAACATTTAAAACGGACCAGACAGTGGGGGCAGGTCAGGACTAGGAAAACGCCGAGCGCGCGAATTCTCATATCTTCGGATTGCCCATCAGCAGGTCTATGTGATTCCCGCCGGGTCGAGCCCGAAGATTTCTGCGGCCCAGTCGGACATCACGTCGCCAATGAGCTGCCGGTTGTCGATCTGGCAATGCTCGGCCCCGCCTTCGTCCAGTCGGAAGACCTTCAGCTTGCGGTTCGGGCTGTTGACCGCCGCTTCGATGGTCTTCTCGGCCATCCACAAGGGCACCTGCCGGTCGTTCTCGCCATGGGCGACGAGCAGCGGACAGGTGATCTTGTCGGCCACCCCTTCGAGGGTCATCTGGCGGGCGACGGCCAGCGCGTCCTCGGGTGTCTTCTGGCCCATCACCCACATGCCGTGGCTGACCATGTCTGGCACCGACGGCGCGGTCTCGATCTTGGCGTAGGCGCGCTCGAAATAGACGCTGAAGTCCCACAGCGCGCCCCAGGCGATGCAGCATTTCAGGCGTTTCTCGAAGGCCGCCGCGCGGGGTGCGTAATAGCCGCCCAGGCTGTTGCCCGACAGGCCGATGCGGTCGGCGTCCACGTCGTCGCGGGCTTCGACATAGTCGACCAGCTTGGCCACATAATGTTCGGTCTCGTGGCCGGCGGTCAGGCCGTGCAGGCGCAGCGCGCCGCCGGCGCCCGGCTGATCGACGATCAGCATATGCATGCCGCGGCGCTGATACTCCCTGCTGATCACCGGATGGTGCAGTTCCTTCAGGGAATCAAAACCCTGGATATGGATCATGCAAGGCGCCGGGCCGTCGACATTGGCCCGGACGAACATGCACGGCATGAGCCCGTCTTCGAATGGGATGTCGACATATTCGACAGGTTCGCGGCCGACCTCGCGGGCCTTGCGGAAGGTGTCGACGCCGCGCTGATAGGCCATGCGTTCGCGCGGGTCTGAGTGATGCAGGAAGCGTTCGGCGCGCAGATGATAGAGGCCCCCGCGGTGATACTTGCGCGACGCGGTCAGCGGGTGTCCCTCGGCCATGTCCGTATCGCCCAGACGCTCCATGCGCTCGGCCAGGCGGGTGAAGGCCTCGTACCACGCCTCGTTGGCCGTGGCCGGGTCGCCGCCGGCCAGATGCTTGACCGACCGCAGCACCTCTTCGGGCTCACTGACCGTGCCGACCTCGTCGAACAGAGTCGCCGCCGTCAGGCTCCAGGCATAATTATCCGGAAAATATTCGAACATGTTGTCTTCCCCCTTCTCGCGCGGTGCGTGTGGCGCACCGTCATCTGATGTCTTACGAGAATGGAGAAATGTCGGCGCTTCGCCAACTATTTCGTGGCGCGCTACGCCACGTCGTTGACGAGCCCCTCGGCCTCGAGATGACCGTTGGCGAGGAGTTCGTCCCGCGCCCGGGCCTTCCAGTCCGCGCGCATCATGAAGCCTTCCGTTTCGCGGCAATGGCCCTCGGCCCAGCCGATCAGGTCTGCATCGCTCAGAGACAGATCGAGCGGCGCGCCATGGGGTGCGGGCACATACCAGACGGATTCGACCGCCAGCTCGACGATATTCCCCTCGGGATCGGGGAAATAGATCGAGAACGAGTTGCCGTGACAGGTCTTGCGCAGCGGCCCGACATCCGGATGGGCCTCGAGCTCTCGTTCCATGCGACGCAGCTCATCGAGCGACATGATCCGCAGACTGAGTTGGTTGACGCTGGTCGGCGCATCGAGGTCCCGGCCGGAGATCAGGATAACCTGATGATGTTCATGGGGGTCGCGGCTGAGATAGGCATATTCCCGCTCGGGCTCGGACCCGATCGGCGGCATCATGCCCCGGTCCGTCACTGCATAACCCAACACCTCGTCGTAGAAGGTGATCATCGCCTCCATGTCGGCGACCTTGAACGCGCAGTGGGCCTGGGCAATCGCCGGGGGGCGGACATCGTTCTTGTTGACGTGCAGCAGGACGTGATCGGGGTCGTTCGGGCGCGCGAAATCCGGATCGGCGTTGCCGGTCTCCGGTCCCTCGGCGGTAAGCCGGCCCTCCGCTTCGAAGGTTGTATGTTTTTCTTCGGTCCACGCCGCGCGGGACTGAAACGCGGGCGCCTTCCGGCAGCGTTCCTCGGTCAGCCGCTTGATGTCATCGTCGCTCTTCGTGAGGTCGAGCGGCCAGGCGGCCGGCTGGGCCACATAGTGCCCGGTATCGACGGACACCGCGCAGCGATTCCATTCGGGGTCGCGGAAATATAGCGTCCACGTAATGCCATGGTCGATGGCGACAATGTCGGTCACTTCTGTTTCGGTCGAGAGAATCGCGCGCAGCTGGCGCAACGCCTCCAGGTCGGGCGCCTTGAAGCCCGTTTCGCCGACGGTCGAAGCATGGATCGAGGATCGTCCACCCGCGAGGACGAACTGGTGATGTTCGCGCGGACGCCGGGTCATGAAGATGATTCTGTCCTTGTCGCCACGGATCAGGCCGTGGTCGCTGACGCAGAACCCCAACACCCGTGTGTAGAAGTCCTCGAGCTTGTCGATGTCGTCACAATTCACGCCGAAGTGGCTGAACATCAGCGCCGGTGGTTCAAGTTTCATCATCCCGTCCTGCGTGGTCATCTGCGCGTTTCCCAGTGTCCCATGTCCAGGTGTCCCCGGTCCGGGGACCGCAAAGTTTATCGCCAGTTTCTTTCGTTAACGTTATCACGTGATTTACTTTACCGTCCGCTGCCGAATTCCGGCCTCGAAATGCAGAAAGGGCGGCCTTGCGCCGCCCTTTCCGATGTTTTGATTGTTCGTCGTTTAGCGGCCGATCCCCTGGATCAGGCCCTTGACGGCATCGCCGGCGCCGCCGGCACCCTCGGTCGCGCCTCACCAGCGGCCTCCTCGACCTGCTTCATGGCCGCGCCGGTCAGCTGATCGACATTGATCTTGGCATTCGCAACGGCGTTCTGCGCGCCCTTCAGGACCGCATCCATGATTTGAGAGGCGATCTCTTCGGGTGTGGCACCCTTGCCATCCTTGCCGATGTCCTTGAGGCGGATGGTCGGGAGCGGCACGGAGAGCTTCTCGTTCAGCAGCGGCGCGATCACGGCGACCTTGCCATTTTGTAGCACCAGACTCTCGATCACGATGTTCGGGGAATCACCGCCGCCGGAGCTTTTCTCACCGCCACCCGACTTCGACTGAACATTCTTGTTCAAACGGTCGAGATTGCTCACGCCGTCGTCGCCGAATTCATACACGACCTCGGGACCGGAAATGATGACTTCCTTGATGATAATTGGGTCGCTGCGAACCGATGAAAGATCGATCGAAACACTGACCTCGTCGAATTTGAAGGCGTCGTCATCACTGAATCCGCTGGGATTGGTCACCCGGAACCCGCGCAATGCGCCCTTGCCTGATGTCAGCTCGATATCGACCTCGTTCAGGACCACATTGGTCTGGGTCATGTCGGAGCCGACTTTCTCGACCGCGGCGCGAACGATGTCATTCAGGTTGCCGAGGAATACGAATATCCCGACCGCCACAATAACCACCAGTACGCCCAGTCCGATCAAAATTTTCTTCATCATGTGCCTTCCTTGTCTCGTTTTGCGTGATGAATGGAAGTTTCACCCGGTAATAAGCAAGAATTCTGCCAGTTGGGCCTATTCCAGCATGTTTTCAGCTCTTTGCGGCGAGAATACGAACGGCCGCCCCGTTGGGCGACCGTTCTGCAACAAACGCGGTGATTCAATCAGAATACTTCGCGTGTTCCGGCGGCGAAGTTGACCTTCACCGTGATGGTCCCCTCGTTGATCAGCCAGGGGCGAACGCGATAGGAGCGCGCGCCGCTGGTGTGCATCGGATCGGCAGCGGCAATTTCGTTTGCGTGGGCGAGATCCCGGGCGCGGACAACGAACATGCCCTCGCCTTCCCAGGTCTCCTCGTCATCGGCCCAGTGGGGTCCGGCAGCGACGAAAATGCCTTCGGCTTCCATCTTCGCCTGATGGGCGAGATGGGGACCGATATTCTCCATCACCGGACCGAGACCATCGGTCGGGAATGTGTGGACGACATAAACCTGCCACTTAAGCATGTCACCGCTGGCTTCGAGAATTTGTGTGCGTGTTGGTGGGCCGTCGGCCATCTTAGATCCTCCCATTGAATGATTTTGGTTGTTTGACGGCGCAGGGCCGCCGGAATACAGAGGCCCTGACTGTAGGCAATCGGGCGCGAAAAGGCCAAACCGATTCCGTCCAAACTGATCGAATTGCGAACCCTGAGAAGGACGATCAAGTGTTTCCAATATTTGCCGGAATGGGCAAGCGTTTTCCCGCAATCACCGGACGGCGGAGCATCGTCATTGCGCTTGTCCTGCTTGTCGGCGCCCCGGTCGGGTGGTTCGTCGCCGGTCCGACGGGTGATTCGACGGTTCGGATCAAATCTCCCGCGCAACTGCACAGCTATTTTATTGATCAGGGCTACTCCATGCAGGCGTTGCGCGCGGGCAACGCCCGGGTGCCGCCGGTGTTCGTCACGTCCGTGCCCGACAACTGGGCGGAGGGGCTCGACGTCGAGCGTAAGAAAAGTATTTTCTTTCGTGCCCTGCTGCCGCTGGTCTTGCAGGTCAATCAGGACATTCGAGCTGATCGGGCGCGCCTGTCCGATCTGCGTGCACGCAACTCTTTGACGATGAAAGACCGTGCGTGGCTGTTCGATCTTGCGGCACGTTATGGGGTCGTCGACGGCGAAAAGGCCGATAGGCAGATGCCGCTATCTCCGGCCCAGCTTGCATCGCTGACGGCCCGGGTCGACATCATCCCGCCCGCGCTGGCGTTGGCCCAGGGTGCGATTGAGAGCGCCTACGCCCTGTCGCGATTTGCCGTCGAGGGGAATGCGTTGTTCGGACAATGGCGCTATGGCAAGGGCCTGAAACCGGAGAATCAGCGCGAGGCATTGGGCGACAACCGTATCGCGCGCTTTGATACGCCGTTCGAGTCCGTGCGCAGCTATGCACAAAATCTGAACTCCAACCCGGCTTACGCGGACTTTCGGCGGCGCCGCGCGAACGCGCGCAAGGCGGGGACGATCCCGCGCGGCCTCACTCTGGTCGAGGGACTACGGGCCTACTCCGAGCGCGGCGAGGCGTATGTCGACGAGGTGCGCGGTCTGATCGATTTCAACAAGCTGGCGCCGACTGATACCGCGCGCCTGACGGACGCAGAGCCGATCGAACTGCGCGCCGGCCTATTCTGATTTCGACCGGTCGCCGTCCCCGGCGGCGAACCAGGCGAACACCAGTGTGGCGACAACCGCAGCGACCAACTGTGCCGCTATAAACAGCGGCGCGTCTTCGGGGCGTATGCCCGCGAATGTATCGGTGACGGACCGGGCGATCGTCACAGCGGGATTGGCGAAGGACGTCGACGACGTGAACCAGTACCCCGCCGTGATGAATAGCCCCACGGCATAGGGAACGGCATCGGGCCGAAACCGCAAGCAGCCAAGGATCGCGGCAACCAGTCCGAAGGTGGCCACAAACTCGCCTGTCCACTGGCCCACGCCCGTGCGGGCGTGGAGTGACGGGGTGAAGGCCGGTTCGCCGAACATCACATGGGCGACATAGACGCCCAGCAGGGCAGCAACGATCTGCACGACCACGTAGATCGCGGCGTGTGCGCCGGAGATTTCCCTGCGGATCAGAAATGCCAGCGTGACGGCCGGGTTGAAATGCGCGCCGGAGATCGGCCCGAAGACCAGGATCAGGACAACGAGTATCGCGCCCGTCGGGATGGTGTTGCCGAGCAGTGCGATGGCGACGTTCCCACCGGACAGGGTCTCACCCATGATTCCGGACCCGACGACCGTCGCGAGCAGGAAGGCCGTACCAATAAACTCGGCGGCCAGCCGCCGCTGTAAATCGTGATCATTCATGGGTAAATTCTACGCCGATTCCGGCTGATCGCGACCGATGTTGTCGAGGCGGTTTTTCAGGGAAAGCGCATCGAGGGATGCCAGCGGCAGATTCACGAAGACCTCGATGCGGTTGTTGAGCATCCGGTAGGTCTCGGTGAAGGCCGCGGCGATTTCGGCCTTGGTGCCGGTCACGGCCGCGGGGTCAGGCAATCCCCAATGCGCCGACATAGGCTGACCGGGCCAGACGGGACACACCTCGCCAGCGGCGTTGTCACACACCGTGAACGTGAAATCGAGCACGGGTGCATCGTCCGCCGCGAACTCCTGCCAATCCTTGGATCGTAAATTTTCGGTCGGGTGGTCCAGGCTCTGCAGCAGCTCCAGTGCGTTCGGATTTATGGCACCCGTCGGGTGACTCCCGGCACTGAATGCATTGAACGTGCCGTTGCCCGCTCTGTTCAGGATGGCTTCGGCGAGGATGCTGCGGGCCGAATTGCCGGTGCAGATAAAGAGTACGTTGTAGGTTTTGCTGCTCACCGTCACGCTCCATGGGCGGCCAATAGAAGTCTGGTGCTGGTTACCAAGGGATTGTTACGGGCGCGTGACAAATTGATGACTAGGGGGTGCGAAACAGCGGCACCATTTCCGCGACCGGCGCCGGCACCATGAGCTTGCTCTCCTGGCTCGCGACATTCGGCCGTATCTCATCCTGACACTTAATCCAGTCCGGATTCACGCGGACGGCGTTGTGACGGCGTGTCCGGTCGTCGAAACCATCGAAGAACCAATAATTGTAAACCTGATGCAGCGGGCCGGCGATCATGTGGAAACTGCCGATCATGTTGGTCTTCAGGGGCGACATGGCCGGGACGCCATAACGCTCGATCAACTCCCAGTATTTGCCGAGTGACCCGGGGGTCAGGCTGACGATCTGCTCTTCTGCCAGAAGGTCGCGGTTCTTTGATGGATCGGCCAGCGGTGGATCGTTGGGCGTCCAGTAACCGCGCGCGGAGAAATGCGGTGTGAGCGCGGCGACCGGGGCGGGCATCAGAAGCCGGTTTTCCTGCTTCAGCATCAGCGGGCGAACCTTCAGGAAATACGGTTCGAGCTCGGGCACGCCGTAAAGACCGTGCAGGCGGGTCTGCCAATCCTCCAAAGAGTCGAACGCGTAGATATGGAC